>JBBRHT010000047.1:0-11246 GCA_038222295.1 Lysobacterales bacterium | reverse complement strand
CTTGAGCAACACGACGCTTCCCCGCCGCATCGCAGTCCTAGGCGCAACCGGATCCATCGGTTCGTCGGCGCTGGATGTCATCGCGCGAAATGCCGACCGCCTGCGTCCCGCGCTGCTCGCAGCGGGCAGCAACGTGGATGGCTTGCTGGCGTTGTGCCGGACGCATGCGCCCGACCACGCGGTGATCGCCGACGAGTCGGCTTACACCCGGCTGCGCGATGGCATCCGCGACGCCGGCCTGTCCACGCAGGTGCACGCCGGCGATGGTGCACTGGTGCAACTGGTTGCCGGCGACGCCTGCGATACCGTGGTCGCTGCGATCGTCGGCGCAGCGGGACTAAGCTCGACGATGGCGGCGGCCAGTGCGGGCAAACGCCTGCTGCTGGCCAACAAGGAGTCGCTGGTGCTGGCCGGCGAGTTGCTGACCGCCGCCGCCCGTTCCGCGGGAGCCTGCATCATCCCGATCGACAGCGAGCACAACGCGATCTTCCAGTGCCTGCCCGCTGCCGATGCACGCAACGCCCTGCGACGGATCGTGCTGACCGCGTCGGGCGGCCCGTTCCGCGGGCGCCGTCGCAGCCAGCTTTGCGATGTGACGCCAGCGCAGGCCGTCGCACATCCGAAATGGTCGATGGGCGCCAAGATCTCGGTGGATTCGGCCACGCTGATGAACAAGGGACTGGAAGTCATCGAAGCCCACCACCTGTTCGGTCTTCCGGGAGATCGCATCGACGTCCTCGTCCACCCGCAAAGCCTCGTCCACTCGATGGTGGAATTCATCGACGGTTCGACGCTCGCGCAACTGGGGCTGCCCGACATGCGCACGGCGCTCGCGGTCGGCTTTGCGTGGCCGCAGCGCATCGAATCAGGTGTCAAGGGCCTGGATCTCGCCGCCAGCGGTCGCCTGGATTTCGAGCCACCGGACCTCGATGCATTCCCCTGCCTGTCGCTCGCCTATGGCGCACTTGCAGCCGGCGGGACCGCTCCTGCCGTCCTCAATGCCGCCAACGAAATCGCCGTTGCCGCATTCCTCCAGGAACGCATCGACTTCCTGCGTATCGCCGAACTGGTCGAAGGCACCCTCGCCGCCATCCCCATTGTCGCCGCCGACTCCCTGGACGCGTTGCTGGCCGCGGACGCGCGCGCGCGCCGGCACGCCGACAGCATCATCTCCAGCGATCGCGCCCGCGGATTCCGCCGCCAGCCCGATGGATCCCGCGCCGCATGAGCAATTTCTTCGGATCGGTGTGGTGGATGATCGTCAGCCTTGGTGTGCTGGTGACATTCCATGAGTTCGGGCACTTCTGGGTCGCACGGCGATTCGGGGTGAAAGTGCTGCGCTTTTCAGTCGGCTTCGGGCGACCGCTGTGGCTGAGGCGCGGCAGGGATGGCACCGAATTCGCCATCGCCGCCATTCCGCTGGGTGGTTACGTGAAGATGCTCGACGAGCGCGAAGGCGACGTCGCGCCAGCCGACCTTCCGCAGGCGTTCAACCGGCAATCGGTCGGGCGCAGGATCCTGATCGTCGCGGCCGGGCCTTTCGCCAACCTGCTGCTCTGTGTCGCCTTGCTGTGGGGAATGTTCGTGATCGGCCGCCCCGATTACGCGCCGGTGGTCGGCCACGTCGAGGGTATCGCGGCGCGCGCGCAACTTGAGGCCGGCGACACCATCCTGGCCGTCGGGGACAGGAAGACGCCAACGTGGAGCGAAGCCGCGCTGGCATTGGCCACTGCGGCAATGGACCGCGAGGATGTGCCAGTACGCGTCCGCAGCGCCGACCAGCAGGAAGCCGTGCGTACGCTTCGACTGTCCAGCCTGCCGGCGGGCTCGGATGAGCAGCACGCGATGCAGGCGGTCGGACTGACGCCGCGACACCAGTTGCTCAAGCCGGTCGTCGGCCGGATCGAGCCGGGCTCGGCCGCGTGGGGCGTGCTTGCGGAAGGCGATCAGATCACCGCCATCGACGGCAGGCCGGTGCCGTCCTTCGGCGACATCGGCCCGCTCGTGCAACGGGTCGGTGCCCGCCCGGCGATGATCGAGGTGCAGCGCGACGGTGACAGGCTGGCGTTGGAAGTCATCCCCCGGCAGCGCACGGACCCGCAGCGGGGGCGGTACTGGGCGCTGGGAATCGGCCCGGAACCGGGCCAGGCGCCTGCGTATGACGCCCGGCTGCAGTTCGGCCCGGTCGCCGCCGTGCCGGCCGCATTGGCGGAAACCTGGAAACTGGGCAGCGACTCGATTGCCATGATCGGGCGCCTGGTCAGCGGCCACGCTTCGGCCGGAAATGTCTCCGGCCCGATCACCATCGCCCGTTACGCCAACGCGTCAGCCCAACTGGGGCCGGCGTGGTTCCTGAACTTTCTGGCCCTGATGTCGCTCAGTCTTGCGATCATCAACATCCTGCCGATCCCCGTCTTGGACGGCGGCCACCTGCTGTATTACCTTATCGAGCTGGCCAAAGGCAGCCCGTTGAGCGAACGCGCGATGGCGGCGGGACAATACATCGGGCTGGCGCTGCTGGCCGGCCTGATGGGTCTGGCGTTCTACAACGATATCCTGCAATTGCTGCGCTGACCCGACTCCCAGCCAGCAAGCCCGCCCGTCGCGAGACACATCGCGCGGGCACACATCTCAATTGGACGTACTGATGACGCGAATGCCCGCCCGCCGCCTGCTTGTCCTTGCCCTAGCCACGGCGTTGTCGCCGGCTCCGGCGCTCACCGCGATGGCGCAGTCGGCCAATCCCTTCGTGCCGCAGAGCGCACCGCAGGTCGCCGAACCGGCCGCCCTGCCCGCTCCGCCGGAGGCGTTCACGGTCAGCGACATCCGCGTCGACGGCCTGCAACGGATCTCCGCCGGCACGGTATTCACCTACCTGCCGATCGAGCGTGGCGACGCGGTCGACCAGACGAAGATCGCCGAGGGCATCCGCGCACTGTACAAGACGGGCTTCTTCGAGGACGTCCGGATGGGTCGCCAGGGCAACATCCTGGTGGTCACGTTGGTCGAGCGCCCGGCAATCAACAAGCTGACGCTCGACGGCAACAAGGACATCAAGACCGAAGACCTGGAGAAAGGCCTGAAGGACATCGGCCTTGCCGAAGGCGACACCTTCGACCGCCTGAGCCTTGACCGCGTCACCCAGGAACTCACCCGGCAGTACAACAACCGCGGCAAGTACAACGTCGAGATCACGCCCACCGTGGCCCGGCTCGACCGCAACCGGGTGGACGTCATCATCCATGTCAAGGAAGGCAAGCCAGCCAAGATCCGGCACATCAACCTGATCGGCAACGAGCAGTACAAGCAGAAGGAGATCGTCGACCAGTGGGAATCGCAGGAGAGCAACTGGCTGAGCTGGTACCGCCGCGACGACCAGTACTCGCGCGAAAAGCTCACCGGTGACCTCGAGAAGCTCAACGAGTTCTACCTGGACCGCGGCTACATCGACTTCAGCGTCGACAACACGCAGGTGGCGATCAGCCCCGACAAGCGCGACATGTTCATCACCGCCGGCCTGACCGAAGGCCAGAAGTACACGGTGTCCGACGTGAAGGTCACCGGCGACACGGTCATTGCGAAGGCGTCGATCGAGAAGATGCTGTTCGTCAAGCCGGGCCAGACCTTCTCCCGGAAGCTGCTCGAACTGACCTCGGATTCGATCACCGCGACGCTGGGCAACATCGGCTACGCGTTCGCGCAGGTCAATGCCATCCCGGAGCTGGATCGCGACAAGCGCACCGTGGCCATCAACCTGCAGGTCGTCCCCGGCCCGCGCGTCAACGTGCGCCGCATCGTATTCAAGGGCAACACCAGCACGGCCGATGAAGTGATGCGTCGTGAAATGCGCCAGTTCGAAGGCGCGTGGTACTCGCAGGCCGCGGTCGACCGCTCGAAGATCCGGCTGCAACGTTTGGGCTTCTTCGAAAGCGTTGCTGTGGAAAACCAGCCGGTGGCCGGTACCAATGACCAGGTCGACGTCGTCTATACCGTCAAGGAGACGACGTCGGGCAGCTTCACGTTCGGCCTGGGGTTCTCGCAGCTCGCCGGCCTGACCACGTCGATCCAGCTGTCGCAGAACAACTTCCTCGGCACCGGCAACCAGGTCTCGGTCCAAGCCGAGCGCAACGCCTACCTGCAACGCTATGCGTTCTCGTTCCTGAATCCCTATTTCACCGACGAGGGCATGTCGCTGGGTTACAACCTGGCGTATCGGGAGTTCGACAACTCCAACTTCAACACCGCGGCGTTCTCCAGCACCAACGCGTCGGCCCAGGTCGTGCTCGGATTGCCCATCACCGAAACCGACACGGTGTAGGCGATGTTCGGCATCGACAGCAACCAGATCAATGTATTCCGGGGCTCAACCCCACCATCGATCATCGACTACATCGCTGCCCTCGGGCAGCGCACGTTCCATTCCTGGCGCACCCAGCTGGCGTGGGCGCGTGATACCCGGAACGATTACTTCACCCCGACACGCGGCACTTTCCAGCGCATCTCGGCCGAAGTCACGCTTCCCGGTTCGACCGTCGAGTACTACAAGCTCAATTACGACTTCTCCAAGTTCTGGCCGATCTCGCGCTCGCTGGTGCTCAATACCCGGGTGAGCCTGGGCTACGGCAACAGCTATGGCAGCGCCATCACCCGCGATGTCTGCTACACCGCGGGCAGCCTGCAGGACACCGACAACAACACGAGCACGCCGCAAGTGTTCGTTCCGGGCCCGGCTCCCAGCGATCCCTGCATTCCAGGCACGTCGCCGGACTACGTCAGGACCATCACCGCCGACGGCCTGCCGTTCTTCGAGAACTTCTATGCCGGCGGCACGCGTTCGGTGCGTGGCTTCCGCGACAACACGCTGGGTCCGCGCGAAGGATTCACGCCGACGAGCACCTTCAAGCAGCCGCTCGGTGGCGCGGTGAAGACCACCGGATCGCTCGAGGTGTTCTTCCCGAACCTGATCAAGAGCCCATCCGCACGCGTATCGGCGTTCGTCGACTTCGGCAATGTCTTCGCCAACACCAATGCGTTCAGCGCCAACGAGTTGCGCGCGTCGGCCGGTGTCGCCGTGCTGTGGCGCGCGCCGGTCGGCCCGATCTCCATCAGCTACGCGTTCCCGATCCGCCAGCAACCGGGCGACGAGATCGAGCGCTTGCAGTTCACCTTCGGCGGCGCCTTCTGAGGGCGCCCCGGACGACGCCATCGTGAACCAGGCCAACGCGACGCACACGGCCGCGCAACTCGCATCGCAGTTCGGCCTGGCGCTTCGCGGCGACGGCGAGGCCAGCGTATCGGGGGTCTCCACGCTCGCCGGTGCGCAGTCTGGGCAGCTGTCATTCCTGGCCAACCCCCGCTACCGGTCGCAACTGGCGGAAACGGCCGCTGGCATCGTGATCATGCGGGCCGAAGACGCAAACGGATATGCCGGCACTGCCTTGCTTGCCGATGACCCCTATTCCGCGTTCGCGCGCGTGTCGGCCTTGTTCGACAGCGCTGAACCCGTCGAGCCGGGCATCCATGCCAGCGCGGCGCTGCACGCCACCGCCGTCGTGGATGTTGGCGCCCAGATCGGCCCTTTCGTCAGCATCGGCGCCCGCTCCCGGATTGGCGCGCACGCTGTCGTCGGCCCCGGCTGCGTGATCGGGGAAGACTGCATCGTCGGCGAGGGCTGCTCGCTCGGCGCCAGCGTCACGCTCGTCAAGCGCGTGCGGCTGGGCAAGCGCGTCATGGTCCATCCCGGCGCGGTCCTGGGTGCCGATGGCTTCGGGCTCGCGATGGCGGGTGGCCGCTGGATCAAGGTGCCGCAACTGGGCGGAGTGGTGGTCGGCGACGATTGCGAGATTGGCGCCAACACGACCATCGACCGCGGCGCGATCGAGGACACGGTGCTCGAGGAAGACGTTCGCCTGGATAACCAGATCCAGATCGGCCACAACGCGCATATCGGCGCCCACACCGCGATGGCCGGTTGCTCGGCGGTCGCGGGCAGCGCCCGCATTGGCCGTTATTGCCTCATTGGCGGCGGCGCAGGCGTGCTCGGGCACCTGGAGTTGTGCGATCGCGTGGTCGTGACCGCGATGACGCTGGTCACCCACTCCATCCGCGAGCCCGGCGAGTATTCGTCGGGCACGCCTTTGATGGACAATCGCAGCTGGCGCAAGAGTGCCGCCCGTTTCCGGCAACTGGACAAGCTCGCGCGACGCATGGGCAGCCATACGCCAGACGACAAGGACCCGGAATGACCCTATCCCTCCAGTTGCCGATCGATGTCAACACCATCCGCAAGCTGCTGCCGCACCGCTACCCGTTCCTGCTGGTGGACCGCGTGGTCGAGTTCGAGGCCCACAAGCGGGTGCTGTGCATCAAGAACGTCAGCATCAACGAGCCGTTCTTCCAGGGCCACTTCCCCGCGCACCCGGTGATGCCGGGGGTACTGGTGATCGAGGCGCTTGCGCAGGCGGGTGGCTTGCTGACGCAACTGTCCGGATTGGCGGACAGCGATGGCGATCCCTCCAACGGGAAGCTCTTCTACCTGGTGAAGATCGACAACGCCAGGTTCTCCAAGATGGTCGTCCCCGGCGACCGCCTGGAGCTGGAAGTCACCCTCACCCGCGTCATCCGCAACATGGCCCTGTACAACTGCACCGCGCGCGTCGATGGCGCACAGGTCGCCAGTGCCAACATCCTCTGCGCGGAAGTGAAAGCCTGACCGTGGCCGGCGCGGCAGCCAGCATCCATCCCACTGCCGTCGTGGATCCAACGGCGCAGCTCGGCCGCGACGTCGAAATCGGTGCGTTCAGCCTGGTTGGCCCCGATGTCAGCATCGGCGACGGGACGCATATCGGGCCGCATTGCAGCATCAGCGGTCCCGCCCGGATCGGCCGCGACAACCGCATCCATGGATTCGCGGCCATCGGCGGGGATCCGCAGGACAAGAAGTTCGCCGGCGGCCGCACCGAACTGGTGATTGGCGACGGCAACACGATCCGCGAATTCGTCACCATCAATCGCGGCACCGAGAATGGCGGCGGCACCACTCGCATCGGCGACGACAACTGGCTGCTGGCCTACGTGCACATCGCGCACGACTGCATCGTCGGCAGCCACTGCGTGTTTTCCAACAACGCGACCCTCGCCGGCCACGTCGAGATCGGCGACCACGCCATCCTCAGCGGATTCGTCGGTGTGCACCAGTTCTGCAGGATCGGGGCACACGCGTTCATTGGCATGGGTGCGCTGGTCAACGGTGATGTCCCCCCATTCGTGCTGGTGGCGCAGGAAGGCTACGGCCGGCCGCGCGGCATCAACAGCGAAGGCCTGAAGCGTCGCGGCTTCGACAGCGAACGCATCGCGGCCGTCAAGCGTGCTTATCGCGCGCTGTATGTCTCCGGCGCCAACCTGGAAGATGCCCGCAGCCAGCTTTCCGAGCTGGCGCGCGACAGCAACGACGTGCGTGCGTTGCTGGACTTCATCGACAGCGGCGAGCGGCCGCTGCTGCGCTGACCGCCCGGTGGAACGGCGCACCAGGATCGCGCTGGTTGCCGGCGAGGCATCGGGCGACCAGCTCGGCGCCGGGCTGGTCCGGGCGCTGCGCAAACGGTTCCCCGACGCCGCGTTCGCGGGCATCGGCGGCGATGCGATGCGGTCGGCCGGCGTGGACACATGGTTCGACTCATCCGCACTTGCGGTCATGGGGCTGGCCGAGGTCCTGTCGCACCTGCCGCGCCTGCTGTGGCTGCGACGCGCACTGCGCCAGCGTCTACTGGCCTGGCGTCCGGACGTCTTCATCGGCATCGATGCGCCTGACTTCAACCTGGGCGTGGAGCGCTGGCTGAAGCAGCGCGGCATCCGCACCGTCCATTACGTCAGCCCGTCCGTCTGGGCCTGGCGCGAGGGCCGCGCGGCCAGCATTGGCCAGAGCGCCGAACGCGTGCTCTGCCTGTTTCCGATGGAGCCGGCGATCTATGCGCGCCATGGCGTCGATGCGCGCTTCGTCGGCCATCCGCTGGCCGACGACATGGCGCTGGATCCCGATCGCGACGCGGCAAGGCAGCGCCTGCAATTGCCAGCGGACGTGCCGGTCCTCGCGCTGCTGCCCGGCTCACGCAGCGGCGAGATCCGTCGGCTTGCGGCAGATTTCATCGGGGCCGCGGTACGCGTGCTGACCGAGGTCCCGCGACTGCTGGTCGTCGCACCCATGGCCAGCGCGCAGGCACGCGCCGTGTTCGAGCAGGCACTCCAGTCGCACGCAGATGGCGCATTGTTGCGACCCGCGTTGCGCATCCTCGACGGTGACGCGCGCACCGCCATGGTCGCCAGCGACGTGGTGCTGCTGGCTTCGGGCACGGCAACGCTCGAGGCCATGCTCGCGCAGCGGCCGATGGTCGTCGCGTACAGGATCGCGCCGCTGACCCACGCCATCGTCAAGGGCATGGGCCTGCTGAAGGTCGACCATTACGCGCTGCCGAACGTGCTGGCTGGGCGGGAGGTCGTTCCTGAATTGATGCAGCACGACTGCGCACCGCAACCGCTCGCCGATGCCGTGCTCGCGTGGCTACGCCATCCGGATGCCATGGCCGCGCTGCAGCCCAAATTTCGTGCACTGCATGGCGAACTGCGACGCGATGCCTCGGCACAGGCAGCGGACGCGGTGGCAGAATTGCTGCAGGCCGGCCACGGAGGTCGCTCAGGGGACAGGGCCAGCGGCAGCAGCGGATGAACCAAGTCGCCACCACCCTTCCAGCCGAGCCAGCAGAAGCGACGGATCCCGGTCCATGCGCCGCCGATCGCGACGCGCCGCAGTGTTTCGCCGGCATCGACGAGGCCGGGCGCGGGCCGCTCGCGGGGCCCGTGGTCGTGGCAGCCGTGGTCTTCGAACGCGGGCGCACGCCGATCAATGGCCTGGACGATTCCAAGCAGCTATCCGCGCAGCGACGTGAAGTCCTGTATGCACGCATCATCGAGCGTGCACTGGCATGGCACGTTGTCTTCATCGATGTCGATGAGATCGACCGCATCAACATCTACCACGCGACCATGCTCGGCATGCGACGTGCGCTGGAAGGCGTGCTCCATGTGGCCCGCTTCGCGCGCATCGACGGCAATGCGTTGCCGCGCAACCTGCCCTGCCCCGCGCAGGCGATCATCGGGGGCGATGCAACCGACCGATCGATCATGGCCGCATCGATCCTGGCAAAGGTCACGCGCGACCGGCACATGCGGCTGCTGCACGAGCAATGGCCCGGCTATGGCTTCGACGAACACAAGGGCTATGCGACGCCAGGACACCGCGAGGCACTGTCGCGCCTCGGGCCCTGCCCCATCCATCGCCGCAGCTTCGTGACCGTCCGCGACGCACTGCAGCCCGGATTGTTCGCCGATCAGGCAGACGCGGCCGCACTCGACGTCAGCCCCATCGAGGGATAGGCCGCGTAGAGCAGCGCCTGCAGGTGCTGCTGGCGGTCATGGCGGCCGGTCTCGAGCATCCGCCTGGCTTCATCGTCACCAAGATCACGCCGTATCGCGTCCCAGATGCGTTGATGCGCGGCCTGCCAGTGTCGCGATATCGGTACGCCCGTGAGTTCGCGCAATCGCTGTGCTCCGCCGAGCAGACGCGCACCCAGCGCCGCGTGGCCCTGCAATGCGAGCAGATGGCCGAAGCCTTCCAGCGCCGCGCCACTCATCCGCAGGTTGCGCAAGGTCGCTGACAGCGACAGCGTCCGGTCGAACGCCTGGGCGGCGCTTGCGGCATCGCCCAGCAACAGCGACTGCAAGCCGAAATTGACCTGGGCAAAGCCGAACAGGAATCCGGGCCCGCTGTTGCGTTCGCGCCAGAATGCGTCCAGCTCCGATACCGCACATCGCGAGGAGATCAACGCCAGTCGATGGCGGCCGAGCGTCGAATGCATGGCGGTCACCCAGATACGGGCGTAGGCGCGCACATGCATGTCGCTGGACTCGATGGCCTGGCGCATGGCCCGCGACAGCATCCGGCGGGCTTCTGCGTTGCGCCCGGATGCGGCGCGCATCATCGCCAGGCCAGCCAATGCCATGCCGTGTTCGCGCGGCAAGGCCGCGTTCGCGGTGAGCACGACAGCGTCTTCCAGCAGCGGCTCGGCTTCGGGTCGACTGAGGTGCAGTTCCATCAGGCCAATGAACTGCGTCGCCTTGGCCCGTGCCTCCAACGACGGCGACGGATGCGCCTTCAGTGCGCGGGTGATCCATTCGCGGGCCGCCTGGAAACTGCCGACGATCCACCAGTACCACCGCAGGTTGAGTGCCAGCTCAAGCGCCTCCCCGGCCAGGCCGCGGCCGAGCGCGAAGTCGAAGGCATTGCGGATGTTCACCTGCTCCCGATCCAGGAAGCCGCCATAGCGATGCATCGGCCTGTCGTAGAGGATCGCGTCGGCGTCCGCGGTCAATGCAATGTAGTGCTGCAGTTGCCGCAGCCGATACACGTTGACGTCGCTGTCATCCCGCAGTCGTTCACCAGCGTAGTCGCGTACCGCCTGCAGCATGCGGAAGCGTCGCGGCACCGCGTCGTGCTCGACGATGACGAAGCTCTTGTCGATCAATGATCCCAGCGGACCGACCACCTCGGGCGACTCACCGGCTGCATCGGTCATCACCGCTTCCGCGGCATCCAGCGTCCAGCCTCCGGAAAACAGCGTCAGTCGCTGCAACAGGTCGGCTTCGGCAGGCGAGAGCAGGTCGAAACTCCAGTCGAGCATCTCGCGGACCGAGTGCTGCCTGTCCGGCCCACCACGCGAATCGGAAACCAGGACCTCGCGTCGCGCGGACAGGCGTTCGAGCAGGTCCTCGGGGCCGAGCACGCGCAATCGCGATGCGGCGAGTTCGAGCGCCAGGGGCAGGCCCTCCAGGTACCGGCACAGGCAAACGACCACGGCAATATTGCCCGCGTGGAGTGCAAACCCGGGATCGGATTCGCGCGCACGCATCTCCAGCAGGCGCACGGCATCGCTGGTCCGCGCCGCCGCCAGTGGGTCACCGGCGTGTTCCCAATCGTCTGGCGGCAATCCCAGCGGCGGCACGCGAAAGCCCTGTTCCCCTTCGACCCCGAGCCGCACCTGGCTGGTGGCGAGGACGCACAGTCCTGGGCAGCGCTGGAGCAGCCGCGTCGCCAGCATGGCGACCTGTCCCGCGACGCGTTCACAGTTGTCCAGCCACAGCAGCAGGCGACGGTGCTGCAGGGCTTCGACCAGAAGTGCGGCGTTGCCACCCCC
>JBBRHT010000046.1:0-11430 GCA_038222295.1 Lysobacterales bacterium | reverse complement strand
GGTGATCGGCACCACGCGCGGACGATGCGCCATCAGTCGGCGCTGGTGGGCGCCGGCGACGATCGCCTCGGCGAATCCGTGCCAGTTCGTCTGGCCCGATGCGGAGAGATGCCACAGGCCGGAGTGCGCTGGCGATTGCGCAAGCACCTGCGCGGTGACATCGGAGATCAATGCGGCGGGTGTCGGGGAGCCGACCTGGTCGGCCACCACGCGCAGTTCATCGCGCTCGCTCGCCAGTCGCAGCATCGTGCGGAGGAAGTTCCTGCCATGGGTGGCATACACCCACGCGGTTCGGAACACCAGGTGGCGCGCACCACTGCCGAGCACTGCTTCCTCGCCAGCGCGCTTGCTGGCGCCGTAGACGCCCAGCGGAGCGACGACGTCGTCCTCGCGATAGGGGCGTGTGCCGCGCCCGTCGAAGACGTAATCGGTCGAGTAATGCACAAGCTGCGCATCGCAATGCGCGCACGCATCGGCGATCGCGCGCGGCGCGTCGGCATTGACGCGCCAGGCGGCGGCGGCGTCGGATTCGGCCTGGTCGACGGCCGTATAGGCAGCGGCGTTGACGACCACATCCGGAGCCAGGACAAGGATGCGTTTGGCCAGCGTAGCCGGGACGTCGAGGTCCACGCTTTCGCACGGCCTGCCGTGGTCCAGCACGCCGCTGCGCGTGGCCGCGACCAACTCGCCAAGTGGCGCGAGGCTACGCTGCAACTCGGTGCCCAACTGGCCACCAGCCCCCAGCAGCAGGATCCTCATGCCGACCAGATCGGCAGGCGCTCCAACGCGATGTCGGCGAGGAGCGGGGCGCGCGCGTCCTTTTCCGACAACCCAGGGGCGCTCACTGGCCAGTCGATGGCCAGCGTCGGGTCGTCCCAGCGAATGGCCGCATCGGCGGCGCCGTCATAAGTCGCCGTGCAGGCGTAGGCGAACAAGGCGCGCGGGCTCAGCACGACGAACCCGTGGGCAAAGCCTTCCGGAATCCAGAAATGACGCTTGTTGTCGGCGCTGAGCACCGCTGCTGTCCAGCGCCCGAACTGTGGCGAACCGCGACGGATATCCACTGCCACGTCCCAGACCTCGCCCTCGAGCACGCTGACCAGCTTGCCCTGCGGCTTGGGCCACTGGTAATGCAGGCCGCGCAATACACCCTGGGCGGAACTGGAGACGTTTGCCTGCACGACGGCGGCAGGCAGGCCCGCTGCGGCGAACTTGTCGGCGTTGAATGATTCGTAGAAGAAGCCGCGCTCGTCCTCGAACACGCGCGGCTCGAGGATCATGCAACCGGCCAGGTCGGTCTGGATGACGTTCACCAGGTACGCCGACTCATTCGATGCGACCGTGTTCGAGCAGCGACAGCAGGTAGTGTCCGTAACCGCTCTTGGCAAGCGGCTTGGCGAGTTCGCGCAGCTGCGCGTCATCGATCCAGCCGTTGAAGAAGGCGATCTCCTCCGGACAGCACACGCGCAATCCCTGGCGCTTTTCGATCGTCTCGATGTAGGTGGACGCTTCCACCAGGGATTCGTGCGTGCCGGTATCCAGCCATGCGTAACCGCGGCCGAGCTTCTCCAGCTGCAGGCTGCCCCGCTCCAGATAGCAGCGGTTGAGGTCCGTGATCTCGAGCTCGCCCCGCGGCGACGGCTTCAGCGACGCGGCGTACCGGCTGGCTTGCCCGTCATAGAAGTACAGGCCTGTGACGGCGTAGTTGGAGCGCGGCTGGGCAGGCTTTTCGGCCAGGCCGATGACCTTGCCGTCCGCATCGAACTCCGCAACCCCATAGCGCTCCGGATCACGCACCCAGTAGCCGAAGACGGTTGCCCCGGATTGCCGGGCGGTCGCGCGCTGCAGGACTTCGGTCAGGCCGTGGCCGTAGAAGATGTTGTCGCCCAGGACCAGGCAGCTGGGATCGCCCGCGATGAATTCCTCGCCAATCAGGTAAGCCTGCGCAAGCCCGTCAGGACTGGCCTGGACGGCGTACTCGATGCGCATGCCCCACTGCGAACCGTCACCGAGGAGGTTGCGGAAGAGCGCCTGCTCGTGCGGCGTATTGATCACCAGTACGTCGCGGATGCCCGCCAGCATCAACACGCTAAGTGGGTAATAGATCATCGGCTTGTCGTACACCGGCAGCAACTGCTTGCTGATCGCCTTGGTGATCGGATACAGCCGGGTGCCGGATCCCCCGGCGAGGATCATGCCTTTGCGGGGACGCACGCTCGCCTCGCTCATGCAGCGGCCCCGATGCGCTCGAGCCGGTAACTGCCGTCAAGCACGCCCTGGACCCACTCCTGGTGCTGCAGGTACCAGTCGACGGTGGCCGCGATGCCCTGCGCGAAATCATGCGACGGCTGCCAGCCGAGCTGGCGCTTCAGCTTGGACGCATCGATCGCATACCGGCGATCGTGTCCGGGGCGATCGGCGACGTAGGTGATCTGGCTGGTCCGCGAAGCTCCGTCCGCGCGCGGTCGGCGCGCATCGAGCAGCGAACAGATGGCATGCACCACGTCGATGTTCTGCATCTCGGCATCGCCGCCGACGTTGTAGGTCTCGCCAACGCGGCCCCGCTCCAGGACGGCATTGATCGCGCTGCAGTGGTCGCCCACGTACAGCCAGTCGCGCACGTTCCTGCCATCACCGTAGATCGGCAGGGCTTCCCCGGCCAGCGCACGCGCGATGACCAGCGGGATGAGTTTTTCCGGGAACTGGAACGGTCCGTAGTTGTTCGAGCAGTTGGTGGTGAGGACCGGCAGCCCGTAGGTGTGGTGGAACGCGCGAACCAGATGGTCCGATGCCGCCTTGGATGCCGAATACGGCGAGTTCGGCGCGTACGGCGATTGCTCGGTGAATTTACCGATGTCGCCCAGCGAGCCGTACACCTCGTCGGTCGACACGTGCAGGAAACGGAACTGTTCCCTGGCCGCGCCCTGCAACCCCCGCCAGTGGTCTCGCGTAGCTTCCAGCAGCGACAAGGTGCCCACGACGTTGGTCTGCACGAATGCCGCCGGACCGTCGATCGACCGGTCCACATGGCTTTCGGCCGCGAAATTGACCACGGCGCATGGCTGGTGCGCCTGCAGCAACGTCTCCACCAGCGAGCGGTCGCCGATGTCGCCATGCGCGAACACATGGCCCCGATGTTCGTCCAGGGCCGCAAGGGTGTTCAGGTTGCCGGCATATGTCAGTGCATCGAGGTTGACCACCCGGATGCCGCGCGCCACCGCATCGAGGACGAAATTACCGCCGATGAATCCGGCACCGCCGGTGACCAGCCATGTCTTCACTCGCAACCACTCCTGTGACGGTACGGACCCACCGGCGCCGACGGGCCCGACGAACATCAGAACGGGATGTCGTCATCCGCGAAGTCGTCCATCGGTGCCGGCCGCTGCGCGGGAGCATCGCGACGGGGTGCTGCTTCCTGGCGCTGTGGGCGGGCGGCACGTGGTGCGCCCTCCTGGCGTGGTTCGCCCCGACCCTCGCCACCGCCGCCGAGCATCTGCATGTCGTCGGCAAGGATGTCGGTGGTGTAGTGCTTCACGCCATCCTTTTCATACGAGCCGTATTCGAGCCGGCCCTCGATATACACCTGGCGGCCTTTCTTCAGGTACTCGGCGGCCACCTCGGCGGTCTTGCCGAACAGCTTGACGCGGTGCCACTCGGTTTTTTCCTGGAAATTGCCTTCCTTGTCCTTGCGCGAGGACGTGGTGGCAACGCTCAGGGTGGTGATGGCCATCCCACCCTGGGTGTACTTGGTTTCTGGATCGTTGCCGAGGTTGCCGACGAGGATCACCTTGTTGATGCCGCGAGCCATGTCTTTCCTTTACTGGCGCCCGGGATGGGGCGCAGACGATTGAAGTATATCCGCCGACCCGCGGCCATCGGCGCTCGCCCCGGGTTGCCGTCGGGTTATTCCGGGGTTTTGCGGGCTCCGTATAATCGGGCGTCCTCCGTCGCGCCGGTTCATTCATGGATTCCGCCCAGCTCCTCCCGGCCGCGATGCCATTAGCCGAGACCCAGGCGCTCGTGGCGGCTGACATGGCCGCCGTCGACGCGTTGATCCGGCGCCGGCTGGCGTCCGACGTGCTGCTGATCAACCAGGTCGCTGAATACATCATCGGCGCCGGCGGCAAGCGGCTCAGGCCGATGCTGTTGCTGTTGGCCGCACGGGCCCATGGCGGCGGGTCCGGTCCCGGGTTCGACGCCGGCATCCACCAGCTTGCGGCGGTCGTCGAATTCATCCACACCGCGACCCTGCTGCACGACGACGTCGTGGACGAGTCGGACCTGCGCCGTGGCCACAGCACGGCCAACGCCGTCTGGGGCAATGCCGCCAGCGTGCTGGTCGGCGACTTCCTCTACTCGCGCAGCTTCCAGCTGATGGTGGAGCTGGATCGCCCGGCCGTCATGCGGATCCTCGCCGATACCACCAACGCCATTGCCGAAGGCGAAGTGTTGCAGCTGCTGCATGTGCGCAATGCCGACACCGATGAAGCCGCCTACCTGCGGGTCGTCGAGCGCAAGACGGCGGTGCTGTTCGCGGCGGCGACCCGGCTTGGCGCCTTGCTGGCCGGGGCCTCGGCCGCCGAATGCGACGCGATGCACGACTTCGGCATGCACCTGGGTTATGCCTTCCAGATCGCCGACGACATGCTCGATTACGCCTCCGACGCCCGGACGCTGGGCAAGAACCTGGGCGACGACCTTGCCGAAGGCAAGGCCACGCTGCCGGTGATCCACGCGATGTCGCGCAGCGACGCCCCCACGCAGGCACGGCTGCGCATGGCCATCGAACAGGGCGACGTCAGCGCGCTTCCGGACGTGCTCGCCGCCATCCGCGCGGCGAGCAGCCTGGAATACAGCGAGCAGCGCGCCAACGAATACGCCGCAGCCGCGGGGCATGCCCTGGACGGACTGGCGGACAATCCGCATGTCCGCGCCCTGCGCGGGCTCGCCCACCATGCCGTCAACCGGGTGAATTGAGCGCGCCGCGGCGATGCGTCCGGGTCAGCGCGCGAATCGCTCGTTGAAGAAGTCGTCCATCATCACGAAGGCGCGCTTCGCCACCTTGGGGTTGTAGGCGCAATTTGGCGGGGAGTCTGCATTTTCCAGAGCGAAGCAGTGCACTGCACCACTGAAGTTCACGAACTGCCAGTCCACGCCAGCCGCATCCATTTCCGCCTGGAAAGCAGCGATATCCTCGGCTTTGGTATTCCTGTCGTCCGCACCGTTCAGCACCAGCAGGTTGGCCTTGACCATGCCGGGCCTGGCGGGAAGCGACGTCCCCAGGCTGCCGTGGAAACTCACGACACCCGCCAGGTCCGCGCCGTCGCGTGCCAGTTCCAGCGCGGTGGCACCGCCGAAACAGAAGCCGATGGCTCCCAGCCGGCTGGCGTCCAACGGCGCGCTACCCGCCTGCGCCCTGAGTACCTCGAGTGCCTTGTCGGCGCGCGCCCGCAGCACCTTGCGGTCCGCGTACAGCGGCTTGACCTGGGCCATCGCCTGCGCGTCGTCCTTGGGTCGCACGCCCTTGCCATACACATCAGCGACCAGGATCACATAGCGGCTGCCAGCGATCTTCGTGGCGGTTGCCACGGCGGCATCGCTGACACCCTTCCAGTCGGGCACCATCAACAAGCCGGGACGTCGTGCGGTGCTCGCGTCGTCGTAGACGAGCACGCCGTTGAATGCCTGGTCGCCCAGCGTCCATTCGATGGGCCGGGTTTGCATCCGAGCCATGGCCGGCAACGACAGCAAGCACAACAGCAGCAATACGATGGTGCGTTTCATGGACAACCCTCCTCGTGGCGAACGCAGGTTTGCGCGACCGCTGTCCCGTGCCCGTGAAGCCCGGGGTCAGGCGACGCCGAGTCCTGGAATTGCGGTGATGGCGTCGGGATCGAAACCGGCAAGTGCAGCGAAATGCCGGCCGCGTTCGGTGTAGTCACGATAGGCCCCGAAGCTCGGCGCTCCCGGCGACAACAGCACGACGCCGTCGCCGGCCAGGCGCGTGGTGGCCAGCCGCATCGCATCGCCAAGATCGGCCGCGGAATCCAGGGTGAAATACCCGCGCGTCGCCAGCGGGGCCAGCAATTCGAAGATCCGCGGGCCGTTCTGGCCCATGGTGATGATCGAGGCCGGCGCACCGCCCTGCATCGCCGCCGCGAAGCCGTCCCAGTCGATGCCGCGGTCGTGTCCGCCAAGGAGGATCGCCGTCGGCCGGTCGCCGAACATCGCCAGCGCCGCCAGGCTCGCATGCGGCGTGGTGCTGATCGAGTCGTTGACGTAGGTGATTCCGTCGCGCGTGCCGAGCACCTGCAAGCGATGCGGCAGCGGACGGAAGGAGGCCACGTGCGGCAACAGGGCTGCGGCATCGAGCCCGACGGCGTCGATCACCGTGAGCACGGCGCACAGGTTGTCGCGATTGTGGCGACCCGGCAACGCGTGCGGTCCGGCACCATCAAGGCAGCTGTCCCCGCGGAACAGGACATCACCGCGCAGGTGCCAGCCATCCTCGCGCCCGAACCAGCGCACCTGGCTGTCTGGCAGCGACAACCCTGCCAGCGTCGGATCATTGGCATTGAGCACCGCAAACCGCGGCCGTGCCTGCGTCAGCAATCGCAGCTTGTCCTCGACATAGCGCGACTGCGAGCCATGCCAATCCAGATGCTCGGGAAAGATGTTGAGCACCACCGCCACTTCCGGGCAGGCGCCGGACATGGCGACATCGCTGGTCTGGAAACTGGACAACTCGATCGCCCAGAACTCGGCATCCTCGCCCATCAACTCCAGCAGCGGCAGGCCGATGTTGCCGGCAAGCGCAGTGCGATGGCCGCCGGCGCGCAGCAGGTGCGCAAGGATCGCCGTGGTCGTGCTCTTGCCCTTGGTGCCGGTCACGCACAGCGTGCGCGCATCCGGATGTTCGCAAAACCAGAGCGCGGTTCCACCGATGAATCGCGTTCCCTGCGCAGCCGCCGCGGTCACCGCCTCGCAATAGGGGCTGATACCCGGCGACTTGACCACCACGTCGAACGCCAGGAACGACTCGCCCGACAACTGGGTTTCGACCTGCAGCAAGCCGTCCCCCAGTGCATGCACCACCGGCACTTCGCCGGCCAGGCAGAAAATCGTCAGCGGCATTCGCGGCCATTGCGCGCGAATCACCCGATAGGCCGCACGGCCTTCGCGGCCCCAGCCCCAAAGCGCGACGCGTTTGCCGTCAAGCTGCGAATTGCGCACGCAGCCGGTCCCAGATGGCGGCGGGAATGCGGTGCTCGTCGTCGGAAACCAGCAATGGCGCGATGGCAAGCTCGGATGGGGCGAGGTTCGGCATGATGTCGCGTGCGAATCGGGCCACCAGTGCGTCCTCGCTCCACTCCGGCCGCGTCGTCAACGCCGCCATCGCGGCGCGCGATTCGCGACCCTCGCCGACACATTCAAAGGGCTTGTGGTCCCGGTATTCCAGCAGCGCGTCATAGCCGGCGGTCTGCGATTCGTCATCCAGCAGGTTGCGCCCGACGATACCCACCAGGCGCGGCTTGGACACGAATGGTGCCAATGCCAGGAAGACGAAATGACACTTCGGGCAGACGCCGCACCAGCGATTCGCCGGCCGTTCACCCAGCAGGTGGAAGTTGCGGTTGCAGCTGGAAAACCACGCATCGTAGCGATCGGTCCGCGCGAACTGCCGCGCAACCGCCAGTTCGCTGAGTGGGCGCAGCAGCGAGTAATACTGCAGGTCGGCGGCGACGTGATGCTGCACGTAGTCGCCGAAGGCCTGCTCGCACGCCCAACCCTTGGACCACTGGTGGTTCACCTCGCCAGTGCCCTCGATGAAGCTGCCGTAGCTCGCGGAGCGCTCGTTGGAGAACACGACCTGGTCGACGCCGAGCACGACGGCGGCGAATACCAGGATCGCCGAGTTGACCACCGTGACCGGGATGTGTCCGTTCCACGCGCCCTGCCGGTTGTAGTCGAACAGTTGCGGCGCAAGCTGGCGACCGATGTTCAACATCGGCAGGCCGGTGCGCGCCGCGCAGGCAGCGATCAGCTGCGAGCCGCCGATCCAGGTGACGGTCTGCGCGATGCCGATGCCGCGCAATGCCTCGATCGAGACGAGTGAATCCTTGCCACCGCCGATGGCCACCAATGCGTGTTCGCGCAGTCCCACGGCCGGCGCCAGCGTCGCGTCGCCGGCAACGTGCGGGAAACGGATCCTGTCGTGCAGGTCCAGTGCGTTGCGATAGGCGAATTCGCCCAGGCCATTGAGGTAGATCGAGTCCAGCAGCGCCGCGGCATCGGCGTTGATGGCATACGACTCGATGCGGAGCTGCCTGGGCACCGCCGCCTTGTAATAGCTCACGCCCGCGATCAGGTGCAGTAGTTGCAGGGCCTGTTGCGCAGCGGCTTCGCGCCTTGCATCCAGCGCGAATGGCGCGCCTGGCAGCGTGATGGTCTCGACCAGCTCCGGGCCGTCGTCGAACGCGTAAACCAGTTGCGCCACGCCGGACGCGGCGTCGAATCCGCAGCGCACGAATCGGAACGCCTGGATCCCATCGCGCGCGAATTGCCACTCAGCCATTGCTGCCGTCCTCGTTCGCCATGCCATCGTCCAGGATGATCTCCACCGGCAGCTCGCGCAGGTTGTACCGGTTGGCCATGGCCATGCCGTACGCGCCCGCGTCCGCGACCAGCATGACGTCGCCCTCGCCCGTCGCCGCCGGCAATTCGCGCTGTTGCCCCAGGACATCGCTGCTCTCGCAGATCGGCCCGACCACATCGACCACCTGCATCGGCCCGTCGACTGCCTGCGACAGGTTGTGGATGCCGTGGAAGGCGCCGTAGAGCGCCGGGCGCAACAGCGCGTTCATGCCTCCGTCCAGGCCGACCCGCCGCACGCCGTCCTTGTCCACCACCTGTGTCACGTGCATCAACAACACGCCCGCCTCGGCGACGAGGTAGCGACCGGGTTCCACCGCGAGTTTGGTGCCCGGATATGCCGATTTGATCGACGCCAGGCCCAGCGCCCATGCCTGGACATCGAAAGGTTCGTCGTCCGGGCGATACGGCACTGGAAGCCCGCCACCGATATCGATTGTCTCGACGCTGCCGATGCTGTCGGCAAGGCCGGCAAGCTCGGCGTACACGTCACGCCAATGCGCCGTCGCGGCGATCCCGCTGCCCAGGTGCGCATGCAGGCCGGTGATGCGCATGCCCAGTGCGCGCGCACGGGCGACGAAGGCATCCAGTTCCACGACCGGGAGACCGAACTTCGCATCGCTGCCGCCGGTGCGCACCTTCTGGTGATGGCCTTCGCCACGCCCCAGGTCCAGGCGCAACCAGATGCTGCGGCCACGCAACAGCCCAGGCCAGTGCTGCAGCATCTGGCTGTTGTCGATCGTGACCGTGACGCCGCGCTCGAAGGCCGCGTCGTATTCACTGCGTGGCGCGAAACTCGGCGTGAACAGCACCCGCGCCGGATCGATGTGCGGCAGCACGGCGAACACGCGATCGATCTCGGCGCGCGACACGCATTCGAAACCGAAGCCTTCGGCCTCGATCGCCCGCAGGATGGCCGGATTCGCATTGGCCTTGAGCGCGTAGAAGTGCTGGTCGATGGCGGCGACATCGCGCAGCTTGCGCGCGCGTTCCCGCACCGTCGCCAGGTCATAGGCGTAGACCGGCCAGCCGGGTTGCGCGACGTCCAGCAACTGTTGCCTGCGACGTTGCCACCACGGCTCCGGGCGTGGGGCGCGCCCCTGCGCGATGTCGCGCCAGCTGGGACCGAACACGGCCGTGTCCTGCACCGGCATCGCGCCACTGCGGATCAGTTCGGCATGCAGTTGCGGGATGAGTCCTTCGGCATCGGCTTCGTCGACAACGAACGTCAGGTTGAGGTCGTTGGACGACTGCGAGATCAGGTGCACGCGTTCGCGCCCGAACGCGGCCCAGATGTCCGACAGGCGATGCAGCAGCGAGCGCATGCCGCGGCCAACGAGCGTGATCGCCGCGCACGGGGCGATCACCATGACGCGACAGACCTCGGCCAGGTCGGCGCTCAGCGCCTCGAGCACGTTGCTGCTGACCAAATTGTCGTTGGGATCCAGCGACACCGTGACGTTGGTTTCGGATGAACCGATCAGGTCGACCGACAGCCCGTGGCGCTTGAATCGCTCGAAAATGTCGGCCAGGAAACCAACCTGCTGCCACATCCCGATACTTTCCATCGACACCAGCACGATGCCGTTGCGGCGACTGATGGCCTTGACGCCAGGCACCGTCGCCACGCCGCCGTCGATGCGCGTGCCCGGCAGGTCCGGCCGCTCGGTATCGAGGATGGCGATCGGCACGCCAGCCTCGCGGCACGGCCCGATCGAGCGCGGATGCAGCACCTTGGCACCGGTGGTGGCGATTTCCTGCGCCTCGGAGTAATCCAATCGCACCAGCAGGCGCGCATCGGGCACCTCGCGCGGATTGGCGCTGAACATGCCAGGCACGTCGGTCCAGATTTCAACGCGGCGCGCGCCGAGCAAGGCGCCGAAATACGCGGCCGACGTATCGGACCCGCCCCGGCCCAGGATCGCGGTACCGCCGTCGGCGTGTCGCGCGATGAACCCCTGGGTGACCAGGATCGTCGCCGGCTGGCGGGCAAACCGTTCGCGCTGCGCAGCACTCGAGTCATGCCGGCAACTCACCGACAGTCGCGTCGACCAGGCGTTCTGGTTGGGCAGCGCCACCGCATCGAGCCAGTCACGCGCATCGCACCAGCCGACGTCGAAGCCGCTGGCACGCAGGTAGGCCGCGCCGAGGGTCGAGGACAACAATTCGCCTTGCGCCAGCAACTCGGCCTGCCAATCCAGCGTGCGCGTCGACGCCCGCGTGTCGGCGGACAAGGCGCGCAACCCGGCAATACGCTGCTTGAGGACGCTGTCGGCGTCCAGGCCAAGCTCCACGGCGAATTCGCGGTGCCGGTCGATCAATGCGGCGACCTGCGCGGCGATGTCGCCGACGCCATCGGCGATCGCCTGCAGCGCGTTGGTGGTGCCGGACAGCGCCGACACGACGACCAGGACCCGGGCATCGCCGGCTCCTGCGCGCTCGCGAGCCAGTCGGCCGATGGTGTCCCAGCGATGTCGGCGGGACACCGAGGTGCCGCCGAACTTGAGCACGATCCACTGATCGGGAGCAGGCATGCGGGCGAATCGACGCGGGACGGCCCGGATGGGCAAGAGTTGCGCATTCTAGTCGGTGTGGATGGGTTGTCGGGCTTCCGGAAGCAGTGGAGCCTGCCGCTCCGGCCTGCGACACTGGCGTCCGTTTCCCGGATCGATCGCGATGACTCCCGCGCTGCGCCGTTATCTCCAGCTGGACGTATTTGCCGGCTCGCCCGGCGCCGGCAATCCTCTGGGCGTGGTGTTCGACGCCGACGGCATG
>JBBRHT010000045.1:0-11648 GCA_038222295.1 Lysobacterales bacterium | reverse complement strand
CGTGATCCCGCGCGCCGTCTCTTCCGGCGCCGCGTCGATCTGGTCGTATGCCTTGAACTCACCACCAAATCGCTCCGCACCGATCTTCGTCAGCGCCGCCGTCAGCGTCGTCTTGCCGTGATCCACGTGACCAATCGTACCCACGTTCACGTGGGGCTTGGTGCGCTCGAATTTACCCTTTGCCATGGCGGTGTCTCGGTTTGCGTGAGGTTGCGGAAGTGGGACTGGCGATTGCTGTAGCGTTTTGCTGGCTTGGAGCTGGTGCTCACGAATGGAATCGAACCATCGACCTCCTCCTTACCAAGGAGGTGCTCTACCGACTGAGCTACGTGAGCGATGCATTACAGTGACCGAGGCAGGGGAAGGAGCAATGGAGCGGAAGGCGGGAATCGAACCCGCGTAATCAGTTTGGAAAACTGATGTTCTACCATTGAACTACTCCCGCGCCGGGATCACTCGTTGTTGTCTGGCTTATCTGGTGGAGGGAGGTGGATTCGAACCACCGAAGGCGTAAGCCAGCAGATTTACAGTCTGCCCCCGTTGGCCGCTTGGGTATCCCTCCGGTGACAATGCCTGGAACGCGGCTCAATCGTCCGAGCCAGCCAGCGATTTTGACTGGCGCGGGAATTGATGTCAACGCCACGTGGGCGAAAAGACTCCGGCGGCGGCGTCTAGCCCCCCGTCGCCGGCGGCCGGATCAGACGTTGAAACGGAAATGCAGGACGTCGCCTTCCTGAACGCGGTACTCCTTGCCTTCCAGCCGCAAGCGGCCCGCATCCCGGGCGCCCGATTCGCCGCGGTAGCGGATGAAGTCGTCGAAACCGATCGTCTCGGCCCGGATGAAGCCCTTCTCGAAATCGGTATGGATGACCGCCGCCGCCTGCGGCGCGGTCGAGCCGCCCTTGACCGTCCAGGCCCGGACTTCCTTCACGCCAGCGGTGAAGTAGGTCTGCAGCCCAAGCAGCTTGTAGGCCGCGCGGATGACCCGGTTGAGCCCGGGCTCCGCCAAGCCGAGGTCGGCCAGGAAGGCGTCCCGGTCCTCGTCGTCCAGCTGGCTGAGCTCCTCCTCGATGGCCGCCGAGACCGGCACGACTTCCGCGCCCTCGGCCTCGGCCCGGGCCCGGACGGCGTCCAGGTGCGGGTTGTTCTCGAAGCCATCCTCGAGCACGTTGGCCACGTACATCACCGGCTTCAGGGTCAGCAGGAAGAGGTCGCGCACGGCGGCCTTGTCCTCGTCGGACAAGCCCATCGCCCGGGCCGCGGTGCCGGTATTCAGGCCCGCGCTGATTCGTCCGAGCACTTCGGCGCGGATCTTCGCTTCCTTGTCCCCGGTCTTGGCGGAGCGCTCGGCACGCTGCAGGGCCCGATCGACGCTGTCCAGGTCGGCCAGGGCCAGTTCGGTATCGATGGTGTCGATGTCCGCCAGCGGGTCGACCTTGTTGTTGACGTGGATGACGTCGGGATTCTCGAAGCAGCGCACCACGTGGGTGATGGCATCGACTTCACGGATATGCGCCAGGAACTTGTTGCCCAGCCCCTCGCCACTGGCTGCGCCTGCGACCAGGCCCGCGATATCCACGAACTCGACCGCCGTGGGAATGAGCTTCTGCGGCTTGACGATCTCGGCCAGCGCGTTCAGGCGCGGATCCGGCACCGGGACCACGCCCACATTGGGCTCGATCGTGCAGAAGGGGAAATTCGCAGCAGCGATGCCCGCCTTGGTCAACGCGTTGAAGAGGGTCGACTTGCCGACGTTGGGCAGGCCGACGATGCCGCATTTGATGCCCATGGGGCCTTGACTCCAGCTTTGCGCGACTCCAGCCGGAGGCGCGCGTGAAATAGGCCTGCTTCCTCGGAAGTCAGGGTTGCGGCGTGTGCAGCCGCTTCATTGCCTCGTTGAAATCGCCCGAAACAGCCAGCGGCAGGACATCGATCGCGGCATCGATGGCGCGGCCGATCAGGATGTCGTCGGCAGCGCTGGGGCGTCCGAGCACCCAGGGCGTGACCTTGTCCTTGTGGCCCGGATGCCCGATGCCGATCCGCAGGCGGTGGAACTGCCCGTGGCCGAGCAGGCGCATGGTGTCGCGAAGTCCGTTCTGGCCGCCGTGGCCGCCATCGAACTTCAGCCGTGCGGATCCCGGGGGGAGATCGAGGTCGTCGTGCGCCAGCAGCGCCTCGTCCGGCTCGATCTTCCAATAACTCAGCGCGGCGACAACGGACTTGCCACTGAGGTTCATGAAAGTCGCCGGCTTCAACAGCCAGACGCTCCTTCCGGCAATCTCGATCCGCGCGGTCTCGCCGAACAGCTTGGACTCCAGCCCGAAGCGGACCCCGGCCTGCGCGGCGAGTTCGTCCACAAAACGGAACCCGGCATTGTGCCGGGTCCGTGCGTGCTCAGGCCCGGGATTCCCGAGCCCGATGAGAAGTCGCAATCCGGCCATTGCTGCCGATGCAGCGCGGTCGGACGCCCCCGCTCCAGCGGGCGCGCCCGGGCCGGCGCTTACTTCTCGTCCTTCTTCGCCGGCTTGGCCGCCGCTGCCGGTGCTTCGACCGCCTCTTCGGCCTCAGCCGTCGGCTCGGCCTCGACGCGACCATGCTTGGCCACGACCACCGCGACATCGTGTTCCTTGCCCAGCTTCAACTCGGGGATTTCGATGCCCGCGGGCAGCTTGATTTCCGACAAGTGGATGATGTCGCCAACGACCATCTGCGACAGGTCGACCTCGATGAACTCCGGCAGGTCCTTGGGCAGGCAGCTGACGGCGACTTCGTTGAGCTCGTGCGTGACGACGACATCGGCCATCTTGCCGGCCGGCGAGAGATCGACGTTGATGAAGTGCAGCGGCACCGAGACGCGGATCGCCTCGTTCTCGCTCACGCGCTGGAAATCCAGGTGCATGATCTGCTGCTTGTACGGGTGGCGCTGCATGTCACGCAGCAGCACGCGCTCGGTGGTGCCGTCGATGTCCAGCGACAGGATCGACGAGTAGAACCACTCGCTCTGGCTGATGACCCAGGTCTTCTCGTGCTCGAGCTGGATGCTGCGGGGTTCGGCGTGACCGCCGTAAACGATGGCCGGGATCTTGGCGGCATGACGCAGGCGGCGGCTCGCACCTTTCCCCTCGTCCTTGCGGCCAGTGGCCTTGATGGAATGATCGGACATGTTGATTCTCACTGTTTTGCATGAACCGCCTCGCGGCGGCAGGTTCACTCACCCGCGACCAGGTGAGCGTTGGAATCAGTCCGCGCCGTCAATCGACTGCACTTAGTCGACATACAGCGAACTGACGGATTCTCCGAAGGCGATCCGGCGGATCGTCTCGGCCAGCAGCTCGGCGACGCTGAGCTGCCGGATCTTCCTGCAACCGCGCGCGGCGTCCGACAGGGGAATCGTGTCGGTCACCACCAGCTCATCGAGCTGGGAGCGGCTGATGTTCTCGATCGCCGCGCCCGACAGCACGGGATGCGTGCAGTAGGCGACGACCTTGATGGCGCCGGCTTCCTTGAGTGCGGCGGAGGCCGCGCACAATGTACCGGCGGTGTCGACGATGTCGTCGACCAGCACGCAGATCCGGCCGCTGACGTCGCCGATGATGTTCATCACCGTGGCGACGTTCGCTTTTGGCCGGCGTTTGTCGATGATCGCCAGGTCGGCATCATCCAGCCGCTTGGCGATCGCGCGGGCACGCACCACGCCGCCCACGTCAGGCGACACCACGATCAGGTTGTCGGTGCCATACGCACGCCAGATGTCGGCCAGCAGCAGCGGTGAGGCATAGACGTTGTCAACCGGGATATCGAAGAAGCCCTGGATCTGGTCGGCGTGCAGGTCCACCGTCAGCACCCGGTCGGTGTCGACGGTGGAGAACATCTGTGCGGCGACTTTCGCCGTGATCGGCACGCGCGCCGAACGCGGGCGCCGATCCTGTCGCGCATAACCGAAATACGGCACGACCGCGGTGACGCTGGACACCGATGCGCGCTTGAGCGCGTCGATCAGCACCAGCAACTCGACCAGGTTCTCCGCGCTCGGCGCGCAGGTCGGCTGCATCACGAAAACTTCCTGGCGCCGGACGTTTTCCTCGATCTCGACCTGGACTTCGCCGTCGGAGAATCGCCCGACCTGCGCCTTGCCCAGGCGGATTCCGAGTTCCTTGCATACCGCTTCGGCCAGTGGCCGGTTGGCATTGCCGGTGAACACCAGCAGGTTGCGATCCTCGTGCACCGTCTTCTCCGAGCCCTGGGGCGAATCGCCTGAAAAACCTGCTGCCTCGACAACGCAAACTGGCAGGGGCGGCAGGATTCGAACCTGCGAATGCCAGGATCAAAACCTGGTGCCTTGGGCCACTTGGCGACGCCCCTGCATTGAATCTATGCATTCCTGCCTGAAACCGCCCCGCTCCATGCATCCATTGCCACATGCAACGGCGACCGGGCTGCGCCTGCCGCCATCCATGCCTGCAAGTCCGGGGGCAACGCGGCAAGTCCGGCCTGGGCCGCGGAATGGTCGTCAAACTCGACGAAACAGCCGCTGCCGCTGCCGGTCAGGCGAGGCGAACCAATCCTTTCCAGCGCCCGGAACGCCGCGTCGACGGCCGGCTCGCAAGCCCGCAGCACCGACTCGAATGCATTGCCAGACGCAACGCCCGAAACGAAGTCCGCCATTGTCGCGGGCACGGCATCCCGCGTCAATTCAGGGGCTTGGAACATTCTGGAAGTCGTGACGTGGACACCCGGGTCCACCAGTACGTACCAGGCGGGCGGCAGGCGAAGCGGAACCAACTGCTCGCCGACCCCCTCGGCCCAAGCGTTGCGTCCGCGCACGAAAACAGGGACATCGGCCCCCAGTGCCAGGCCAAGTTCCGCCAAGGCATCCTCATCCAGACCTGCGTCCCACAGCCGGTTCAATGCCGACAGGACCGTCGCCGCATCGGATGAGCCACCGCCAAGGCCCGCACCGGCCGGAATGATCTTTTCGACGATGATGTCTGCACCTTGCTGCACACTCGCGGCCTTTTGCAGCAAGACTGCTGCACGGATCGCGAGATCATCCGTGGGCTCGACACCGGCCACCGATTCCCCGACTCGCGTGATGCGGGGGTCGTTTCGCAGCCGCAAACGAATCCGGTCGCCCCAGTCGAGCAGGCGAAAGACCGTCTGCAGGTCGTGGTAGCCATCGCGTCGTCGCCCGGTGATCCGCAGGAACAGATTGAGCTTGGCTGGGGCCGGCCATTCGCTCCAACCCGATCGGTCGCCGTTCACGACCCGCCGCTACCGTCCTGCCACTGGTCGACAACCAACCGCACGCGGGCGTCGCCCTGGCTGGCCTCGACCCGCGCCGGCAGATCGATACCCAGCCCGGCCTGCGATTGCCAGCCGCTGTATTCGATGGTCCACCCGCCTTGCTGCAGTCGTGCCAGATGGCCGTCGGCATCGAATTGCAGGTCGCCCGGCGGCAGGCTGCGGTCGACCGAGCCGCGAACCCACGATGACAACGCCGCGACCGGGATGACCCAGCCGGTGGCCTCGCACAACAACGCTTCTGGGTCGCTGCCCTCACGCGGCCCCGTGGAAAGGCCTTCCAGCCGCGCGGAAGCGGCATCGCCAGTCATCCGCCAGCTCTGACGGGTGATGGGAGCGCTCAGGGACACGACGTATTGCGGGCCGTCCTGCCGCCACTCCACCCGGCCGCTGCCGCCGTTGTGGCCGTTGGTCAGGGCGACGCGGCCCTGCAAGGCCCACTGTGGATGGGCCAGCAATACAGCGTCGCGGGCGAGCTGCATCTGCTCGGCCATCGCCGTCGGCACGGCGGGGCCTTTCCGGACCGGTTGCCCGACGCAGGCCGCCAGCAACGCCAGCCCGACCGCCGCGGCCAGTCGAAGGACGCGGGTCATGCGCCGGTCCTTTGCAGTGCGCGCAGCAGCGATCGATTGTCGGGCTCCAACTTGCGCGCCTCGTCGAAGTACCTGCGTGCCTCGTCCTTGTTGCCCATCACCCAGAGCACCTCGCCCAGGTGGGCGGCGATTTCAGGATCTTTCTGCAGCGCGAAGGCCCGCCGCAATTCCACCACGGCTTCGGCGGAGCGCCCCAGGCGGAACAGCACCCATCCGTAACTGTCGATGATCGCGGCGTTGCCGGGCTCGGCCACGCGCGCGCGATCGATGAGTTCCAGCGCCTCGGTGTAACGCGTGGTGCGATCGGCAAGGGTGTAGCCCAGGGCATTCAAGGCCGCGACATTGTCCGGATCCGTCGCCAGCACCTTGCGCAGGTCTGCCTCGGCGTGGGCGATGTCGTCGCGCCGCTCCCAGGTCAGGGATCGCGCGTACAGCAGCGCGCCGTCGTCGGGGAAGGCCGCAAGCCCACGCGCGAATGCGTCCAGCTCACCGGCACCGTCCTTGTCCTTCTGCCGCAGGTCCGCTTCCATCAGGTAAGCGTCGCGCCTGGAGTCTTCGTCCTCGGCGGCGTCGGTCTGCATGGCGCGCAGATCGACGTATGCCTGCGGGCCGCGCTTGAGTTCGCGCAGCACACCGGCCGCGCGCAACCTGGCCTGCGCGCGCTGCGGTCCGCCGGGGACGCTGCGGTACCAAGCCAGCGCTTCATCCATGCGCTTGAGGAATTCCGCGGTCTGGCCAAGCAGCAAGCGCCGCTGTGGGTCCGGGTTGCTCGACTCCTGCTTCAACTGCAGGTACAGCGCCTGCAGCGCGGTCGTGTCTTCGGCCTTGGCCAGCAACGACGCCCGCAGCGCGTAGCTCTGGTTGTCCTGCGGGCCGCGGGCCAAGACGCTGGCTGCCATTGTCGGGTCGCCCAGCGCGTCGTATTCAGCGGCAACGGCAAGCCGCAATTCCGCCACCTGTCGGGTCTCCTTCTCCAGGCCGGCGAGCACCGCCTTCGCCTCGTCGGTCTTGCCTGCCTCGCGCAGCTGGCTGGCGTGCAACAGCGCCACGCGCGGCTCATCGGGGAACCGGGCGACGACCTGATCGATGATGCGCGCGGCCAACGGTGGCTGTTCCAGCTTCTGCGCCAGCCCGCCGAAGGCCAGCCAGGCCTGCAGGATGTTGGGTATCGCCCGGGCATCGACCAGTTGCCCGAGGACCGTCGCGGCCGTCGCCGGATCCTTGGATCCTCCGGCAAGCGCGGCGATGGCATATCGCCAGCCGTCGGCATTCCTGTCGCGCAACAGCGCTTGCAGCTGCGTGCGTGCCGCCGCGGCATCGCGTCGATTCAAGGACAGTGTCGCCTCGGCAGCACGCATCGCCAGCGCCCCTGGAGCGCGCTGGCGCCATAACGCCAGCGCCTGGCCGGCGCGGACGTCGTCACCGGTCAACAGCGCCAGGCGGGTCGCGCGTTCGGCCAGCCCGGCATCGCCGGCCGATGCCCGGGCTGCTTCCAGGTACCAACGCGTGGCCTCGTCCAGCTTGCCCGCCTGTAGTGCGAATTCCCCGGCCAGCGTGGCGGTCATCGGATCAGGACCGCGGGGGGGCTTCGTCGCCGCATGGGCCGGCGCGCCCGCGCACAACAGGGCAATGCACAGGGCCGGGAGAAACCCCGGAATGGAAAATGAACGCAACACGACGGGCATCGGACGCAACCGGGCCGTAAAATGGCGGCCCATTGCGTTGGAAGCTTAGCGCAAGAGATGTCGGCGGCCGTCCCGGTTGGCGCCGCCACGGGCTTCACGATGCAACCGCCATGGAGCACGCCGCCATCCCGATGACCCTGCTCGCGCTGGGTATCAACCACCAGACCGCGCCGGTCAGCCTGCGTGAACGGGTTGCCTTTGCCGACGACAAGTTGTCGTGGGCCTTGTCGACATTGCGATCGCTACCCTCGGTGTCCGAGGTCGCGGTGCTGTCGACCTGCAACCGGACCGAACTGTACGCAGTGACCGACGACGAGGGGCGTGCGCTCGGCCAATGGCTGGCGAGCCATCCCGGCGACGCCAGCGGGCTGGAGTCCTACTTCTACTGGCACTACGACGCCAACGCCGTCCGCCACCTGTTCCGGGTCGCGACAGGACTGGATTCGCTGGTGCTGGGCGAGCCGCAGATCCTGGGCCAGGTGAAACACGCCTGGGCCGCGGCGCGCGCCGCCGGCACGATGGGCACGCGCCTGGATCGACTGTTCCAGCAGTCCTTCGTGACTGCCAAGCGGGCCAGGACCGACACCCGGATCGGCGTCAATCCGGTGTCGGTTGCCTCGGCCGCCGTCCGGCTGGCGCAACGCACCTTCGCGCGGCCGGAAGACGCCTCGGTGTTGCTGGTGGGTGCAGGGGAAACCATCGAGCTGGTCGCCCGCCATCTGGCCCAGGCACAGGTGAAGCGCCTGCTCGTTGCCAACCGCACGCTGGCCCATGCCCAGGAACTGGCCAGCCGCCACGGCGGCATGGCATTGCCGCTAGCCGACATCGATCGCCACCTGGCTGACGTCGATATCGTGTTCTGTGCCACGGCCAGCCGCGAACCCATCCTGCAACGCGCACAGGTGGCCGCCGCCCTCGCCCAGCGCCGGCACCGGCCGATGCTGCTGCTCGACCTGGCGGTGCCGCGCGACATCGCCGCCGACGTGGCGACGCTGAAGGACGTGTTCCTGTACACGGTCGACGACCTGGAGCGCGCGGTCGAAGACAACCGCCGCAGTCGTCGCGAGGCTGCCGAGGCCGCCGAGGCGATCATCGAACTGCAGGTATCGCGCTTCATCGAGACACTGGCGGCCAGCACGCGCACCGCGCCGCTCAGGCGCCTGCGCGCACATGCCGACTGCGCGCGCGTCGACGTACTGGCCAAGGCGAGGCAGCAACTCACCAACGGGGAAGATCCGCACGCTGTGCTGGAGTTCCTCGCCCATACGCTGACCAATCGGCTGCTGCATGCGCCGACCATCGCGCTGCGCGAGGCGGCACTCACAGGCGACACGGAGCTGGCGCGCGCCACCGCCCGGATGTTCCCCGCGATGGGCGATCCGCACGATCCAGCCGACGACGGCGACGCATGAATCCCGGCCTGCGTCGCAAACTGGAAGCGCTGCTGGAGCGGCGCGACGAACTCGAACGCCTGCTTGCCGATCCCGGCGTCGTGGCCGACAACGAGCGCTTTCGCAACCTGTCCCGTGAGTTCTCGCAGCTGCAGCCGGTGGCGACCGGCCTGGCGGAGGAGGAGCGCGTCCGGCGCGAGCTTGCGGCCGCGGAATCCATGCTCGGCGATCCGGAATTGCATGCACTGGCCGAAGAAGACATCCGCGCCGGCAAGGCCCTGCTGGAGCAGCTGGACGCGGAATTGATGTCGCACCTGGTCCCGCGCGATGTGCGCGACGAAGGCAATGTGTACCTGGAGGTGCGGGCGGGCACGGGTGGCGACGAGGCCGCGATCTTCGCCGGCGACCTGTTCCGCATGTACACGCGCCATGCCGAACGCCAGGGATGGAAGGTCGAAGTCGAATCGGCCAGTCCCGGCGAACACGGCGGTTACAAGGAAATCGTCGCGCGCATCGAAGGGCGTGGCGCGTATTCGCGCCTGAAGTTCGAGTCCGGCACCCATCGCGTGCAACGCGTGCCCGAAACCGAATCGCAAGGCCGCATCCACACCTCCGCGGCGACCGTGGCCATCTTTGCCGAGGACACCGGCTCGCTTGCGGTCGAGATCAACCCGGCCGACCTGAGGATCGACACGTTCCGCTCCTCCGGCGCTGGCGGGCAGCACGTCAACAAGACCGAATCGGCCATCCGCATCACCCACGTCCCCAGCGGCGTCGTGGTGGAATCGCAGACCGAGCGCAGCCAGCACGCCAATCGCGACAAGGCGATGAAGCGGCTGCAGTCGATGCTGGTCGAGGCCGAGATCGCCAGGCGCGATGCCGCGCAGGCGCAGGACCGCAAGTTGCAGGTCGGCAGCGGCGATCGCAGCCAGCGCATCCGCACCTACAACTTCCCGCAGGGTCGCATCACCGACCACCGCGTCGAGGGACTGACGCTGTACGACCTGCCCAACGTGCTCGAAGGCAACCTGGATCCGCTGGTGGAGCGACTCACCCGCGAGCACCAGGCCGATGAACTCGCGCGGCTGGCGGAGGCGTCATGAGCATCGCCATCCGTCGTGTCGCACTGGACGGCGTGGACGAGGTGGTTCCGCTGTTCGACGCCTACCGGCAGTTCTACGGCCAGCCTGCCGACGCGCAACGCGCGCGCGACTGGCTCGGCGAGCGCCTGCAGCGTGACGAGTCCGTGATCCTGGTGGCGCTGCTGGACGGCACGCCTTGCGGCTTCGTGCAGCTGTACCGGATGTTTTCGTCGGTGCGCACGGCTCGCGCGTGGATCCTCAACGATCTCTATGTCGCGGCCGACGCGCGGCGCAGGGGCGTGGCGCGGATGCTGCTGGACGCAGCCGCGGAACTCGCGCGCCAGGACGGGGCCGCCACCATCATGCTGGAGACGGGACGTGGAAATGCCGCCGCGCGCGCCCTGTATCGCGCGGCCGGCTGGCACGAGGACGACAGCCAGTGGTATTCATTGCCGCTGTGCCAGTATCCGGCGAACAGCTAGACCATTGCCGCATCGTCCCCGGCGATGCGTGAACCACCCAGGAGCGTGATGCCTTCCAGCGACGCCAACTTCGTGCCACTTCGCCTTTGCGTGCTGACCGTATCCGACTCGCGCACCCTGGCCGACGACACCTCCGGCGATTACCTCGCCGCCGCGCTCACCGACGCCGGCCACCAGCTGCACGATCGCGCGCTGCTTCCCGATGAGCGCTATCGCCTGCGCGCATTGGTGTCGCAATGGATCGCCGACGAACGTGTCGACGGCGTCCTGGTCACCGGCGGCACCGGCTTCACCGGCCGCGACTCCACGCCCGAAGCGCTGTTGCCGCTGCTGGACAAACAGATGCCGGGCTTCGGCGAAATCTTCCGCGCGATCTCCTACGCCGAGATCGGCCCGTCGTCGCTGCAGTCGCGCGCCTTCGCCGGACTTGCCAACGGCACGTTCCTGTTCGCCCTGCCCGGCTCGACGTCGGCTTGCCGCACTGCATGGGAATCGATCCTGCGCCAGCAACTCGACGCCCGGACCCGTCCATGCAACCTGGCGCTGCTGCGCCCCCGCCTGCACGAGTGAAGCTCCGTTGAAACGACTCAAGCGCAAGCAATACGACAAACTGCTGGAGCCCCTGCAGCTCGAACTGGTCGCGATGGCGCGCTGGGTCCGCAGCACGGGACAACGCCTGGTCATCCTCTTCGAGGGTCGGGATACCGCCGGCAAGGGCGGCGCGATCAACGCCATCCGCGAACACCTCAATCCGCGCCAGTGCCGCATCGCCGCACTGCCGACACCGACCGACCGCGAAAAGACCGAGTGGTATTTCCAGGGCTATGTCGCCCATCTCCCGGCTGCGGGCGAAATCACGCTATTCGATCGCAGCTGGTACAACCGCGCCGGCGTCGAGAAGATCATGGGATTCGCGAGCCAGGCGCAGGTCGATGCGTTCCTGCGCCATGCACCGCTGTTCGAGAAGCAGCTGGTCGACGACGGCATCCTGTTGTTCAAGTACTGGCTTGCGGTCGACCAGGAACAGCAGGAGGAGCGGTTCGCCGAACGCGCCGAGGATCCGCAGAAGCGGTGGAAGCTGTCCCCGATTGATCTGAAGGCGCGCGAGGCCTAC
>JBBRHT010000044.1:0-11738 GCA_038222295.1 Lysobacterales bacterium | reverse complement strand
CGCCGCATCGGGGCCGCCATCGTCCGTCGCCTGCATGCCGACGGCTACGACATCGCGCTGCATTGCCGTCATTCCTTCGACGACGCGCAGATGCTGGCCGCCGAGCTGGCGCAGTTGCGCGCCAACAGCGTGTTGCTGCTGCAGGCCAACCTGGATCAGCTGGATCGTGCGCCGGCGCTGGTCGCGGCCACGATCGAGCGGTTCGGGCGCCTGGATGCGCTCGTCAACAACGCATCGGCATTCTTCCCGACACCGCTGGGCTCAACCCTGGTGGCGCACTGGGACGCGTTGTTCGCCGTCAACGTGCGTGCGCCGTTCTTCCTCGCGCAGGCGGCGGCGCCACACCTGGGCGCCGCGCGCGGCGGCATCGTCAACCTGGTCGACATCCATGGCGAGCGACCGCTGCGCGACCACGCCGTGTACGGCATGAGCAAGGCGGCACTGATCCACATGACCGTCGCGCTGGCGCTGGAACTGGCACCGGACGTGCGCGTCAACGCCGTCGCTCCCGGTGCGATTCTGTGGCCCGAACACGGCACCAATGCCGGCGGACAGGAGCGCCTGATCGCGGCAACGCCGCTTGCGCGCATCGGCACGCCGGAGGAAATCGCCGAGGCCGTGCGCTGGCTGCTGCGTGATGCGACCTATTGCACCGGACAGGTGATCCGCGTTGACGGCGGCCGTTCGATCGTCGGCTAGAGGACCAGGTCGATCCGCTGCGGCGGCGTGGCCGCCTGCGGATGCGCCGCCCACAGCCGTGCCAGCGTGGTGTTGCGCACCGGATCGACGAAGTCCGGGGCCACGTCCGCCAGCGGCTTGAGTACATAGGCATGGTGCAGTTCGGGCCGCGGCAGCTGGAAGTCGCCGGGCCCCTCCAGCACCAGGTCACCGAAATAGATGATGTCGACATCCAGCGGCCGGTCGCTGTAGGACGCATCACGACGATCGCGACCCTGCCTGATCTCCAGGTCGTGCAGCCAGTCATTGAGCGCGAACGGGTGGACGTCGCTCTCGATGATCGCGATCGCGTTGAGGAAATCCGGCCCGGTGAAACCTTCGGCGGGCGTGCGGTAGACCGGCGACACCGTCACCTCGCCAAAGCGCTGTCGCAAGGCCGCGATGGCCTTGCGCAGGTTGACGCCGGCGTCGATGTTGCTGCCAAGGCTCAGATAGGCCGGGCAGGTCGCGGCCTGGAACTTGGAAGCGGGCTTCTTCTTCGCCGCCGGTCGTGCCAGCTGCGGGAGTGTCGCCGCGCTGGCCGGTTTCGCGGCCACGTCCGGCGCCGGCATCGCGGTGCGCACGGCACGACTGCGCTCGATCACCACGCCGACCGCGCGTGCGCCACGCACCGCACCGGGCTTGCTCAACTTCAAGCGCACGTGCGACACCGCGAATTCGTCGAGGATGAGCGCGGCGCAGCGCTCGGCCAGCGTCTCGACCAGGCCGAACGCAGACTGCGACACGAATGCGATCAGGCGCTTGCTGACCGCCTTGTAATCCAGTGTGTCGGCAATGGCGTCGCTCGCGGCCGGGACGCGGTTGTCGAAGGCCATCTCCAGGTCGATCTGCAGCGGCTGGCGCACCCGCCGCTCCCAATCGTAGATGCCGATCAGCGCTTCGATTTCGAGGCCCTCGATGAAGACCTTGTCAGCTGTCCGCCTGTCCACGCGTTCATCACTCCCGAGCGCGGCAGCTGCCGCGAACCGAACCTGACGTGGCGATCTAACCCGCCGCCGCCACGTCCATCGACGGCAACGATGCCATATCCCAGCGCGGCATCACCCGGATGGCGTCATCGCCACGCTGGCCCGCCACCAGCCGCAGCGCCCCGGCGAAGGCGATCATGGCGCCGTTATCGGTGCACAGTGCCGGACGCGGGAAGCACGTGCGGCCGCCGCGTCGCGTCGCCAGCTGCGCCAGCCGGGCCCGCAGGCGGGTATTGGCGCCGACGCCGCCGGCGACGATCAGGGTGTCGCATCCGGCCGCATCCAGCGCCCGCTCACACTTGATCGCCAGGGTCTCGACCACTGCGTCCTCGAAGCCGCGCGCGATGTCGGCGCGGGTCTGCGCGGACTGGTCGCTGCCGCGCCAGGCCAGCAGCACCTGGGTCTTCAGGCCGCTGAAGCTGAAGTCCAGACCCGGCCGATCGGTCATCGGCCGCGAGAACCGGTAGGCGCCCGCCGTGCCCTGCTCGGCCAGGGCTGCCAGCTGGGGGCCCCCCGGATACGGCAGGCCCATCATCTTGGCGGTCTTGTCGAAGGCCTCCCCGGCGGCGTCGTCCAGGGTTTCCCCCAGCAGCCGGTAAGCGCCGATGGCCTCGACCGCGATCAGCTGGGTGTGGCCGCCGGAGACCAGCAGGGCCACGAACGGCGGCGCCAGGTCGGGCGCCTCCAACAAGGGGGCCAGCAGATGGCCTTCCATGTGGTGGACCCCGATCGCCGGCTTGTCCAGCGCCCAGGCCAGCGAACGGGCCACGCCGGCGCCGACGAGCAAGGCGCCAACCAGGCCCGGACCGGCCGTGTAGGCCACGCCGTCGAGGTCCGCGACGCCCATCCCGGCGTCGGCCAGGGTCTGGCGGATCAGGGGCAGGAGCTTGCGCACGTGGTCGCGGCTGGCCAGTTCTGGCACCACCCCGCCATACTCGGCGTGCAGGGCGATCTGGCTGTAGAGCGCCTGCGCACGCAGGCCTTCGGCACCGGGGAAGGCCGTGTCGTAGACCGCGACGCCGGTCTCGTCGCAGGAGGTTTCGATGCCGAGGACGCGCATGGGCTGGCCGTTTGGGTGCCCTCCCGCGGGGCGGGAGGGTTGGATGGGGCAGGACGCAAACCGCGCAGGTTGTCCCACGCGAATCCTCGTCCGCCGTTCCGGCGCCGCCTCCCGGATGGGATGGGACGCCAGCGCGGCTTGCGCCGCCGGGAAGTGAGCCGCTATCATACGCGGCTCGCCTGATTCGTCGGGCGGCACTGTGCGCATCCTTGCGCAGGAAACCGGCCCTCGATGGCCGGACTCTTCAATCCAGAGATCTCCGCATGCCCAGCGTCAAAGTCCGCGAAAACGAGCCCTTCGAGTTTGCCCTGCGCCGCTTCAAGCGCACCTGCGAGAAGGCCGGCGTTCTCGCCGAGACCCGCAAGCGCGAGTTCTACGAGAAGCCGACCCAGGAGCGCAAGCGCAAGGCCGCCGCCGCCGTGAAGCGCCAGGCCCGCCGCAGCTCGCGCGACGTCACCAAGCGCCAGCGCCTGTATTGATAGCCTGCGTCCGGCCCAGCCGGATGCCGTTCCAGCGATTCTCGAAGCCGGCCGCGTGCCGGCTTTTCGTGTTTTCCGATTGCCTTTTCGCCCCTGGAGCCCAGCCATGACCCTCAAGCAGCAACTCACCGACGACATGAAGACGTCCATGAAGTCCGGCGACAAGGTGCGCCTGGGCGTGATCCGCCTGATGCTGGCGGCGATCAAGCAGCGCGAGATCGACGAACGCACCGAACTCGACGACCCGGCCGTGCTCGGCGTGCTCGAAAAAATGGTGAAGCAGCGCCGCGATTCGGTCAGCCAGTACGACGCCGCGGGTCGCGAGGACCTCTCCCTGATCGAGCGCGACGAGATGGCCATCATCGAGCACTACCTGCCGGCGAAGATGGGCGAGGCCGAAGTCGTCGATGCGATCGATGCGGCCGTCCTGGAAATATCTTCCAACAGCGGCGGCGCCGTGGGCTTGGCCGACATCGGCAAGCTGATGGCCGTGCTCAAGCCGCGGCTGGCCGGCAAGGCCGACATGGGCGACGTCTCGAAGCTGGTGAAGCAGCGCCTGTCGGGCGGCTGAGGCACCTCCAGCGCAGCGTGAAAGGGATCAGAGTGAAGTTTCGCGCGAGGATCTCAGCCATTGCCGGTGCCTTGGAGCGAAATTCACTCTGACCCCTTTAATGCACCCCGTGGCATCCTGATCCGGCCATGGCCCGCATCCCCGACGCTTTCATCGATGACTTGCTCGCCCGCACCGACATCGTCGAGGTGATCGGCACGCGCGTGCCCTTGAAGCGCCAGGGCAAGGAATACGCGGCGCGCTGCCCGTTCCATGACGAGCGCTCGGCGTCGTTCACGGTGTCGCCGACCAAGCAGTTCTACCACTGCTTCGGCTGCAGCGCGCATGGCACCGCGATCTCCTTCCTGATGCAGTACGACCGGCTCGAGTTCCTCGATGCCGTCGACGAGCTCGCCAAGCGCGTCGGCATGGAAATCCCGCGCGATACCGTCGTGCGCAACCAGGACAGCGACAGCCGCGAGCTGTACGCGGCGGTCGATGCGGTAGCGACATTCTTCCAGAAGCAGCTGCGTACCAGCGACAAGGCGCGCGCCTACATCGCCGGGCGGCAGATCAGCGACGACATCGTCGAGCGCTACGCCATCGGCCATGCTCCGGACGGCTACAGCGGCCTGAAGGACGCGCTGGGTACCGATGCGCGCCGGATGGGACTGCTCGAGCGCGCGGGACTGTTCTCGAAGAACGACAAGGGACACGTCTACGACAAGTTCCGCGATCGGCTGATGTTCCCGATCCACGACCGCCGCGGCCGCGTGATCGCCTTCGGTGGCCGAGTGCTGGATCCGGAAGACTCGCCGAAATACCTCAACTCGCCCGAGACCGTGCTGTTCCACAAGGGGCGCGAGCTCTACGGCCTGTGGCAGGCGAAGCAGGCCAATCCGAAGCTCGATCGGCTGGTCGTCGTCGAGGGCTACATGGATGTCGTGGCGCTCGCGCAGTACGGCGTCACCCAGGCGGTGGCGACGCTGGGCACGGCGACCACGCCCGACCACGCCGAACTGCTGTTCCGCAATGCGCCCGACGTGTTCTTCTGCTTCGACGGCGATCGCGCCGGCCGCGCGGCCGCGTGGAAGGCGCTGGAGTCGGTGTTGCCGCGGATGAAGGACGGCCGCCAGGCGTTCTTCCTGTTCCTGCCCGATGGCGAGGATCCCGACACGATCGTGCGCAAGGAAGGCGCGGACGGCTTCGCGCTGCGCCTGCATCAGGCGATGCCGTTGTCGGAGTTCTTCTACAACGAGCTTGGCAAGGACGTGAACCTTGGGACGCTCGACGGCAAGGCGCGACTTGCCGAACGCTGCAAGCCGATGCTGGCGCAGATTCCCGACGGCGCCTTCGGCGACCTGATGCGCCAGCGCCTGACCGAACTCACCGGCGTGGGTGCGCGCAGCAGCGCCCCGGAAACCCACGTGCCCGCGCAACGTGCGCGCAACGCGCCCGCGATCCACGCACCGCGGCAAAGCCTCGTGCGCAGCGCGATCGCGCGCTTGGTGCAGCAGCCTGCGCTGGCATTGTCGCTGCAGCCTCCGGGGCGCTTCGCGATGCTGCGGCAACCGGGAATCGATTTACTCGGCGAGATCATCGCCCTCGTGCACCAGCGCCGCGACATCAGTACCGGCGCGCTGCTGGAGCATTTCGCCAATCGCGACGAAGCGGTGGCGCTGCAGAAACTGGCCACGCAATCCTTGCCGGGCGAGGACAGTGCATGGCGCGAGGAATTCATCGATTGCATGACGCAGCTGGACGCGCAGGCCGTGCAGCAGCGCGTCGACGACCTCAATGCGCGCATCCGCGAGGCGGGGTCGATGTCGGCACTGAGTCAGGCCGAAAAGGCGGAATTACGCGAGTTGCAGGCCCCGGCGCCGAGACCCTAGCCCCAGGCCTCCGTCATCACCCGCGCGAAATTGCCGCGAGGATCTTGCCGGTGCGGGTGTCGAAATCCCCGCGGGTCGGCAGCATCGCTCCCCGCACTGCATGACGGTCAGCGCGGCTAAGTCGGAGAGTGAGCAGCTGGAGATCCTCGATCCGTTGCTTGGTGAAGATTATGGAAGCCCAAGATCGACCCAGCTTGTTAGCGATGCGCGAGTTGCAGGTCGGCTGCATCGTCATCAGCCAGAAGCGCCCCGAATGCGACACGGTCAGCAGCGTCGCGCCGAGCCCGCACGCCGGCAGCACGCGTGATGCAGACGCGAGGCCGACAGCATCGACGGCCGACGCGTCAGGGGACGGCGGCGTGCAACACGAACGCCGGAACCGGCTGCAACCACGGCAACAGCCAGTGGTCGACCAGCAGGAAGGCGAACAGCGCCATCAGGTAGACGATGGAGTAGTTGAAGACGCGCATGGCGTAGAACTCGTCGGGCGGGTCCATCAATTTCCAGGCGTACCAGATGAACACGGCGCCGAGCACCAGCGCGCCGCCAAGATAGAAGTTCCCGCTCATGCCGGTCAGTCGCGGCAGCACCGTGACCACGACCAGCAGCACCGTATAAAACAGGATCTGCCAGCGGGTGTATTGCACGCCGTGGGTGACGGGCAGCATCGGCACCATCGCGCGTGCGTAGTCGTCTCGGCGGAAGATCGCCAGCGCCCAGAAATGCGGCGGCGTCCATACGAAGATGATCAGCACCAGGAGCAGCGCATACGGCCAGTCCCATTCACCGGACATATTCGTCACCGCAGCCCATCCCAGCAGCGGCGGCGCGGCGCCGGCCAACCCGCCGATCACGATGTTCTGCGGCGTCGCGCGCTTGAGGTACACGGTATAGACCACCGCATAGCCGATCAGCGATGCGAACGTCAGCAGCGCCGTCAGGCGGTTGACCCACACCACCAGCACCGTCATCGACACCGCGGCCAGCACCATGGCGAAGACCAGTGCCTGTCGCGGCGTCAGCGTCCCGGAGACCAATGGACGCCAGGAGGTGCGCGCCATCTGCGCATCGATGCGGCTGTCGAGCAGCTGGTTGATCGCCGCGGCGCTGGATGCAGCCAGCCAGATGCCGAGCGTGCCCAGCAGCGCCTGGCGCAGCGGCGGCATGCCGGGCACGGCGAGGAACATGCCGATGACCGCGGTGAACACGATCAGCGCCACGACCCGCGGCTTGGTCAGGCTCCAGTATTGCTTGACGATCGGATCGGCCATGTCTGCGTCAGGCCTCCGGCGAGCGCAGGCGCGCAGCCAGGCTCACCAGCAGGAACAACAGCAGCGCCGCACCGGCGTTGTGCGCCACGGCCACGTGCAGCGGCAGCGCCAGCTTGACGTTGGCGATACCCAGGCAGACCTGCGCGATCACCAGGCCAGCGAGCGTCGCGCCGGCGCCGCGCGCGCCCGGTGTGCGCATCAGGCGCAAGGACAGGAACAGGATGTACACGAACACGACCGCGGCCATGATCCGGTGCGCCATCTGGATGGCGATGCGCGCGGCGCCATCCAATACGCCGCCTTCATAGTCGACGCCGATCCCGCGCCACAGCACGAATGCCTGGCGGAAATCGTGCGGCGGCCACCAATGGCCGACGCAGGTCGGGAAGTCGGTTCCGCACGCCAGCGCCGCGTAGTTGGAGCTGGTCCAGCCGCCCAGCGCGATCTGCACGCCGAGCAGCGCGATGCCGACTATCAGCAATCTCCGCAGCAGGCGCGCATCGGGCAGGTGCAGCGGCAGGTCGGTGGCCCGCCACGCCGTCCATGCCAGCAGCGCGAAGGTGAGCAGGCCACCAAGCAGGTGGCCCATCACCACCAGCGGCTTCAGCAGCCAGGTCACCGTCCACATGCCCAGCAATGCCTGGAAGATGATCATCGCCAGCGTCAGCGCCGAGACGCGCGCGAAATCCTCGCTCGACCAGCGCAGCGCCGCCAGCAGCAGGATGCCCTCGCCTGTCGCCGCCAGCGCAGCTGCCGGTCCCTGCATGCCCTGCATGTACAGCGCGACCGACAGCGCGACGGCCGCTGCGGCCGACGCGATGATCGCGATGCCGAACCGGCGACGCCGTGCCGCGAGCAGGGCCAGCAACAGCACGAGCGCGCCGAGCGTGCCGGCCAGCATGCGGTGCAGTTGTTCGCGCCACGCCTTGTGGATCTCGACCGGCCGGATCGCGGTCGCCGCCTGGTCGACGATGTGGCTGGTGCTGGTCGGCCACGCGGCGCGGCCATAGCAGGTCGGCCAGTCGGGGCAACTCAGTCCTGCGTTGGACAGTCGCACGAAGGCGCCGAACACGATCACCCCGAATGCGAGCGCGCAGGCCAGCCACGCCAGTCGATGGAAGTGACGGTACAGGGCCGGTCGCTGCACGCCATTGCGCGCAATCGGCTCGCTGGCACGCGGGTCGGACACGCGAGTGGATGCGCTCATCTACATCAACTTCAGCAGCTTGGCCACGTCGGCGCGCAACCCGGCGGGATCGAAGCCGGGAGCGTAACGCAGGATGACGAAGCCGTTGGGATCGATCACGAAGACCGGCACGCCATGCGGATCCTCACCCGGCGCCGGCGCGACACGGGGCAATCCGGCCTGCAATTGCGCGTTGGGTTGCAGCACCCGCATCGCCGCGAAGCGCTGCACGCCGGCAGGCGGCTGCCCGATCCAGAGCACCTGCACGCGATCGGCCTCCTGTCCCATCAACTGCCAGACGGTGTCCAGTTGCCGGCCCAGCTTGACGCAGGCATCGGTGCAATCCGCGCCCGGGGCCAGTGCGATGCGCCAGGTGCGTGCAGCCGGATTCCAGCGATAGTCGCCACCATCGACCAGCTTGGGCACGACCGCGCGCAGGTCTGCCGGCGGCTGCAACAGCTCGCCGTGGGCCTGGGTCGCGGCGGGGTGCCATCCCGAAAACCGCAAGGCGCCGGCAACCAGCAGCGTGCCGAAAAAGATGGCGACGATCGCCAGCAGGATCGTTCGGTTGCGGCGCGTCTGCGGCGGCGGCGATGCGTTCATGGCGTGTTGTGTGCCCGCGGTTTGCGAAAGGTCAGCACGAGCGCGGTGACGAGCACCGTCAGCGCCAGTCCGAACCACTGGACGGCATAGCCCAGGTGGCGTTCGGGCGGCATCGTGTTGGGAAGGATGTCGAGGTCCCGGGCGTAGCCCAGGCGTTGCGCGGGATCGAGCTTGAGCACGCGCGGCGCCAGCGCGGGCAGGTGCAATGCGCGCTGCAGGGTCGTGACCGACAAGGCGATCGTCAACAGGCTGCCGTCGGCCTGGGGGACGACGCCGCCATGTGCCAGCCCGGCGGATGGCGGTGGCGCCAGCAGGCCGGCAACGCGCCATTCGCCGGGGGGCAGCGCGATCGCCGGCATCTGGCGGTCGCCACCAACCGGGAGCCAGCCCAGGTCGACCAGTAATGGCGACACGGTGGCATCGACCGACTGGAACACCCGGTACGCGCGCACCCCGACGCGGCCTTCGTGCTGCTGGTTGTCGAGCAGCACGGCGGGCGCAGCGGTGAAATGCCCCTGCCCCGCGGCCCAGTCATAGCCGGCGACGCGTTGCGGGTCGGCGGCCAGCGACAGCGGCATCGCCGTGCGCGTGGCGAGCACCGCATGCGAGGCATCGAGCAGGGCCTGCTTCTCGTGCATCCGCGCCAGCTGCCAGAAGCCCAGCCGCGTGAACGCGATGATGACGAGCATCGCCAGGGCCCACAGCAGCCACCGGCTGCGGAGAGGATGGCTCACGCGCATGGGCATCCGGGCTGCGATAATCGGCACAGGGCCCCGGGCGGGCATGATGCGGACGCTGCCATGAACGACTCGCTCAAGACCCTGCTGATCATCGCGTTCCTGATCCTCATCCTGTGGAACCTCGGTGCGGGCCTGTACTACATGCTGGTCGACAAGGGTACGACCAAGCGCACGGTGAATGCGTTGACCCGGCGCATCGCGCTGTCCGTCGCGCTGATCCTGTTCGTGGCGCTGGCGATCTACATGGGCTGGATCACCCCGCACGGGGTCGGTCGCGCACCCTGACGCCAGCGACTTGCTGAAGCACGAAGACCGGCGCTGCGCCGGCCTCCGCCTGTTGCGATCCCGCTCGCGCCGTCAGAGCACGTAGACGAACAGGAACAGCGCCAGCCACACCACGTCGACGAAGTGCCAGTACCACGCCACCGCCTCGAAGGCGAAGTGGTCGTCGCGGGTGAAATGGCCCTTCAGGCAGCGCAGCCAGATGATCGTCAGCATGATCGTGCCCAGGGTGACGTGGGCGCCGTGGAAGCCGGTCAGCATGAAGAAGGTCGAGCCGTAGATGCCCGAACCCAGCGTCAGGTTGAGCTCGCGGTAGGCCTCCATGTACTCCGTCGCCTGGAAGAACAGGAACGACGCGCCGAGCAGGATCGTCAGGCCGAGGAACACCAGCAGCTGCTTGCGGCGGCCGCCCTTGAGCGCGTGGTGGGCGATGGTCACGGTCACGCCGGAGGACAGCAGGATCAGCGTGTTGAGCAGCGGCAATCCCCAGGCCGGCACCGTCTCGAAGTGGCCGCCGATGGTTGCCGGGCCGTTGCTCGGCCAGCCGGCCGAGAAACCCGGCCACAGGATGGAGTTGGTCGCGACGCGGTCGCCCAGGCCGTTGAGCCATGGCATTGCGAACTCGCGCGCGTAGAACAACGCGCCGAAGAATGCCGCGAAGAACATCACCTCGGAAAAGATGAACCAGATCATCCCCATCCGGAAGGACGTGTCGACCTGCTTGTTGTAGTAGCCGCGCAGCGACTCGGTGATGACGTCGGCGAACCACTTGAACAGGATTCCCGCCAGCGTCAGCAGTCCGACGAAGAAGGTCGGCCGGCCCCAGCTGAACTCGTTCAACCAGCTGGCGAAACCCAGCATGGTGATGAACAGCGCCACCGACGCCACCACCGGCCAGCGACTGCCGTGCGGGATGTAGTAGACGTTGGGATCGTGGGCGTGGGCAGCGGAGCTGTGCGCTTGGGCCATGGCAATGGGATTCCGGTTGCGGGTGCGGATCAGGGAGCGGAGCGCGGCGTTGCCGGCGTGCCGGCCAGGACAGTCGCCTGCGCCGTGCGGGCGCGACTGGCTGGCAAGCGCGAAGTCAGCAGGTCGTTCTTGTAGAAGGTGTAGGACAAGGTGATCGTGTTGACGTCAGCCGGCAACGCGGGGTCGACGATGAAGCGCACCGGCATGTCGCGCGACTCGCCCGCGTCCAGGGTCTGCGCGGTGAAACAGAAGCATTCGGTCTTGCTGAAGTAGGCCGACGCGCGCGAAGGCGCGATCGACGGCACCGCATTGCCGACGATGCCGTGGTCGCTGGCGTTCCGCGCGAAATAGCTGGCTTCGTACTGCTGGCCGGGATGCACGCGCAAGGTCAGCTGCTCGGGGCGGAACGACCACGGCAGCTTGGAGTTGACGCCGCCATCGAACTGCACCGTCACCCAGCGCGTGTTGTTGGCGCTGGTCTTGTCGGCGGCATTGGCCGGGCCTTTTTCCAGGCGCACGCCGAAGACCTTCTCGCACGCGATCCGGTACAGCGGCACCATGGAGAAGGTGAAGACGAACGCGCCGAACGCGATGCCGAGCATCTTGAGCAGTCCCGCGGCGTGGCGCGACGGATCCGGGGCGCTCATCGCGACAACACGCCGGTGAGGATGAATCCGGCATAGATCGCCGCCGCCACCACGGCAAACAGGAACACGGTGCGCCGCACGGCCTTGCGGCGTGCGGCGGCCTGGTCGGCGGTGATCATGGCCGGCGCGTCACGCATCCGATCACGTCACTCGTAGTCGCTGTGCACGAAGTCGCCGTGGGCGAGGTCGCCATCGCGGATCACCGGCGGCACGGTGAAGGTGTGGTGCGGGGCCGGCGACGGCACCGTCCACTCCAGTCCGCGCGCGCCTTCCCACGCGCGCGCCGGCGCGCGGGCACCCTTGCGCAGCGAGCTGACCAGGATGTAGCCCATCAGGAATGGCGTGATGAACAT
>JBBRHT010000043.1:0-11768 GCA_038222295.1 Lysobacterales bacterium | reverse complement strand
AGGATGGTGGTGACTGGGTCCTCAACGGTTCCAAGATGTGGATCACCAACGGCAACGTCGCCGACATCGCGATCGTCTGGGCACAGACGGACGACGGCATCCAGGGTTTCGTCGTCGAGAAGGGCATGGCCGGTTTCGCCGCCCAGGAAATCAAGCACAAGATGAGCCTGCGGGCGTCGGTGACTTCCTCGTTGTTCTTCGACAACGTGCGCGTGCCCGAGGCCAACCGCCTGCCCAACGTCAAGGGCCTCAAGGGGCCGCTGGGATGCCTGACACAGGCCCGCTACGGCATTACATGGGGCCCGATCGGCGCGGCGATCGCATGCCTGGACGAGGCGCTGAACTATTCGAAGGAGCGCATCCTGTTCGAGCGCCCCGTTGCCGCCACCCAGTCGGCGCAACTCAAGCTTGCCGACATGGCGCGACGCATCACCATGGGCCAGTTGCTGGTGATCCAGCTTGGCCGTTTGAAGGACGCCGGCAGGATGGTCCCGGCACAGGTGTCGCTGGCGAAGTGGAACAACTGCCGCATGGCGATCGACATCGCCCGCCAGTGCCGCGACCTGCTTGGCGGCGCCGGCATCACGACCGAGCATTGCGCCATCCGGCACGCGCTCAACCTGGAATCGGTCATTACCTACGAGGGCACCGAGACCGTGCACCAGCTTGTGATCGGCCGCGAGCTGACGGGCATCAACGCGTTCTGAGGATACCCATCGTGACTGGACTGCAGCGAGCGCACGACCGAACCACGCGGGGCAGGGAATGATGACGAATCTGGTTGGTCCGACGATCGAGACCGGGCGCCTGCACCTGCGGCTGCCACAGCCGTCCGATTTCGACGGCTACGCCGAAATGATGGGCGACGAGGAAACGGCGCGCTACATCGGCGGCCACATGCCCCGCCCGGGCGCATGGCGCAAGTTCCTGCAGATGCCCGGCGCATGGGCAATGCAGGGCTTCGCGATGTTCTCGCTGGTCGAGAAGGCCAGCGGGCAGTGGATCGGGCAGGCAGGTCCGTGGGTGCCGGAAGGCTGGCCCGGCACCGAGGTCGGCTGGTCGCTGCGCAAGGAGTTCACCGGCAAGGGCTACGCGCTGGAAGCCGCCACGGCCGCGATCGACTGGGCCTTCGACAACCTGGGCTGGACCGAAGTCATCCACAGCATCCAGCCGCCAAACGTCGCCTCCATTGCGCTGGCCGAGCGGTTGGGCTCGCAATATCGCGGTCCAGGCATGCTGCCGCCGCCGTTCCAGGACATCGAGATCGGCATCTGGGCGCAAAGCCGCGAGCAGTGGATGGCGCGCCGCGCCGGTCGTGGGACGGTCGCGTGATCACTGTCCACGGCTTCTCGTTGTCGGGAAACTGCCACAGGGTGCGGCTGTTGCTGGAACAACTCGACCGCCCATATCGGTGGGTCGAGGTCGACATCATCGCGGGCGACACGCGTACGCCGGCCTACCTGGCCCAAAACCCCAATGGCAAGGTGCCGATGCTCGAGCTCGACGACGGCCGCATCCTGGCCGAGTCGAACGCCATCCTCTACTGGCTGGCGGAAGGCAGCGCCTACCTGCCTGCCGATGCCTGGCAACGCGCCCAGGCCATGAGCTGGATGTTCTTCGAGCAGTACAGCCACGAGCCCTACATCGCGGTCGCGCGCTTCATTCGCGGCTGGACACCAATCGACTCACCCAGGCGTGCCGAATTGCCCAGGTGCATCGAGCGCGGCCACCAGGCGCTCGCGGTCATGGAGCAGCACCTGTTGTCGCATCCGTGGTTTACCGGCCCCGGGTACGGCATCGCCGATATCGCCCTGTTCGGCTACACGGACGTGGCGGCCGACGGCGGCTTCGACCTGTCGCCGTATCCGGCAATCCGCGACTGGCTGGCACGCGTGCGTACCACGCCCGGTTTCGTGGCAATGCCGCCGCCGGCGGCACAAGCCCAAGACCGCATCAACCAATCGAACCAGTAGGTCGGGTTTCAACCCACCTCCTGCATTGAGCGGCGGGTCGAAACCCGCCCGACGGAACCCCGACATGACGCCTGCAATTCCCAATCCCATTCCGGCGCGCATGCGTGGTGTCAATCGCGCGGAAATCTGCGACGTCAACTTCCAGGAATTCGTCCGCGACTGGCACGGCGATGTCGATGCCACGCCTTCCGCCGGCGAACCGATCCTGGAGGGCAGCGAACTCGATGCCCGCGGATTCCGCGAGCTGTTCGAATCCCAGCTGATCAGCCGCCACCTGGATCTCATGGCGCGCGTTCTGCGCGTGCAGAACAAGGTCTTCTACACGATCGGCTCCAGTGGCCATGAAGGCAACGCGATGGTCGCGCGGTTGACGCGGCACACCGATCCGGCCTTCCTCCACTATCGCAGCGGCGGGTTCATGGCCGAGCGCTTCCGCAAGCTGCCGGGCATGGATCCGATCACCGACTCGGCGCTGTCGTTCGCGGCGAGCAAGGATGATCCGGCGTCGGGTGGTCGACACAAGGTCTGGGGCAGCAAGCCGCTTTGGGTACTGCCGCAAACGTCGACCATCGCCTCGCATCTGCCCAAGGCCTTCGGGACCGCGGTCGCGATCGAGCAAGCGCGCCGCATGGGGTGCCCCCTGCCGATCCCGGACGACAGCATCGCCATCTGCTCCTTCGGCGATGCGTCGAGCAACCATGCGACGGCGCAGACGGCGTTCAACGCCGCTGCGTGGACGGCCTACCAGAAGCTGCCCGCACCGGTCCTGTTCGTCTGCGAGGACAATGGCATCGGCATTTCGGTCAAGACGCCGACGGACTGGATCGCGCGCAATTTCCGCAACCGCGCCGATCTGGATTATTTTTTCGCCGACGGGCTGGATCTCGCCGAGGGCTACGGCCAGGTGCGCGCGGCGGTCGAACACTGCCGTCGTTCGCGACGCCCGACCTTCCTGCACCTGCGCACGACGCGGATCATGGGGCATGCCGGAACCGACTTCGAGATCGAGTGGCGCTCGATCGACGAGCTGTGTGCCGTGGAGGCCAGCGATCCGCTGTTGCGCAGCGCAGCGATCGCGCTCGAATCCGGCCTCATGTCGAAGGACCAGATACTGGCGCTGTACGAGGACACGCGGAAACGCTGCTTCGCTGCCGCCGAGGATGCCGACCGGCGTCCGCGCCTGACGTCCCTGCAGGACGTGATGGCGCCGCTTGCTCCGTACACGCCGAAGGCCGTGAACGCTGAGGCGACGCGCAGCGATTACGCGAGCAGGCGCGTCACGGTGTTCGGCGACGAAGCCAGGCTGCCCGAGAAGCAGGCGCCGAAGCACCTTGCGATCCAGATCAACAATGCCCTGCACGACCTGTTCGCCAAGTATCCCGAGGCACTGCTGTTCGGCGAGGATGTGGCACAGAAAGGCGGCGTCTACACGGTCACCAAGGGCCTGCACAAGGCATTCGGCAATCGTCGCGTCTTCAACACGCTGCTGGACGAGACGATCATCCTGGGTCTTGCGCAGGGTTACGCCAACATGGGCTTGTTGCCGTTCCCCGAGATCCAGTACCTGGCGTACTTCCACAACGCCTGTGACCAGATCCGTGGCGAGGCGGCGAGCCTGCAGTTTTTCAGCAACGACCAGTACCGCAATCCAATGGTCCTGCGCATCGCGTCGCTTGGTTACCAGCGCGGGTTCGGCGGCCATTTCCACAACGACAACTCGATCACGGCCTTGCGCGACATACCTGGCCTGGTGGTCGGTTGCGCGTCGCGGGGCGACGATGCCGCGATGATGCTGCGCACGCTGGCCGCGCTGGCCAAGGTGGACGGTCGCGTATGCGCCTTCCTGGAACCGATCGCTCTTTACATGGCGAAGGACCTGCATGAAGCGGGTGATGGCGGATGGCTCACGTCCTATCCCGCCCCGGACCAGGCGCTTGTCCTGGGCGCCGAGCGTGTCTACAACCCCGAAGCGACGGATTGCCTGATCGTCAGCTTCGGTAATGGCGTTCCGATGAGCCTGCGCGCGGCACGGACCATCGAGCAGCAGCTGGGCTGGAAGGTTCGCGTGGTTGACCTGCGCTGGCTCGTGCCGCTCAACGAGGCGGCGATCGCCAGGCATGCCGCCGAGTGCGACCGCATCATCGTGGTCGACGAGGGCCGCCATAGCGCCGGCGTCGGCGAGGGCGTCATCACTGCAATCACCGAAGGCGGGTCCGGCGCAAAGCCGCTCAAGCGCGTGGTCGGCGCCGATACCTTCACACCGCTCGCGGGCGCTGCGTTCCTGGTGATTCCGTCCGAAGAGGAAATCGTCGCCGCAGCGAAAAGCCTGGCTGGCGCAACCAAGCCGAGTTGACCGCAGGCCGGTTAGTCATCCCGGCGCGCAAGTCCATCCATGAGGGGTTGCTCGTGCAACGCTGATCCGTCCGCCGACAGCACGGCGTCACCACGGGCCAGTGGCAGCACGGCCAGCAGCCTGGCCCCGGCGGCGTGCGGGGCTACGCTGACGACCTTGCCCAGCGCCTGCTCGCCATCGCCCACGTCGGCGCCTTCCGAAACCATCGTGTCGGCGTCGAACAAGGCCAGGCCGCGCTTGGATTGGCCCAGGAAGTGCGTGCGCGCGACGATTTCCTGGCCCGGATAACAGCCCTTCCTGACGCTGTAGGCGCGCAGCCGGTCCAGCGAGAGTTGCTGCGGAGTCCACTGCGCAGACTGCGACGTCGGCAATCTCGGCAGGCCATGCGTCAGGTCGAAGGCCTTCCACCGGGCCAAAGCGACGGCATCGGCCGGAGCCCCCATGCTCCCGACACGCAGGGTGCGCGGCGCATCATTGCCGCCAACGTCCAGGACGATGTCGCCAGTCGGCAGTCGGTGGATCGCATTGCCGGCTGCGTCGTGTCGAGCGAATGCGCCGCTGACGCAGAGATCGTCGCGGACGGTGATGTCGACGCGGCTGCGAAACACGTAGCGTCGCAGTTGCGTCGCCAGCTCCGCCGGATCGAGATCCGGAAGCACCAGCTGCACGGATTCGGCGTCCAGTACGATCAGCGCGAACAATGCGATCAGACGTCCCTTGGGCGTCAGCCAGCCACTCCATTGCCAATGGCCAGGCGCCAGCGCGGCAAGGTCGTTCATGAACTGTGCTTGGGCGAAGGCGATGGCATCACGCCCGCCCAACAGCAGCACGCGATGGTTGGGCAGGGCGAAGAAGTCGTCCGGAACAGGCTGCGGGTTGTCGGGCATGGGCTGCGGACTTAGACTTGGCGGGCTGTGAATCCCAAGATGATAGGCGATACCGCTTCCACTCCCGACGTGCCGCAGGCGCCGGTCCCCGACGCCGCGCAGCTGCCGGCTGCGGAAACCGCGCAGGAATTCGGCGGTCGCCCGGGCCCGGATCCCACGCGCTATGGCGACTGGGAAAAGAACGGACGCTGCATCGATTTCTGATCCGTGCGGCCTTCGCGTCGCAACCCACTGCAAGGATGAGCCGCACGATGGCGCTCCGCGAACGGCCCCTGTCACCGCACCTCCAGGTGTATCGCTGGCAACTGACCTCGGTAATGTCGATCCTGCATCGCGCCAGCGGCGTGTTGCTGACATTCGGCGCGCTGGGCATGGCCGGGTGGTTGCTGGCGCTGGATGCCGGCGGCGACCGCTACGCGCGCGCCGCGCACCTGCTGGCATCACCGTTTGGCTTGATCGTGCTGTTCGCGGTCTCACTGGCGTTGGTGTACCACCTGCTCAATGGTGTGCGTCACCTGCTGTGGGACATGGGCTGGGGCTTCGAGATCGCCGACACCTACCGGTCCGGCTGGGCCGTCGCGGTCCTGAGCGTCGTTTTTACCGCTGCGATCTGGTTTGCCGTTTTCGGAGCCCACGCATGAGCAATATCGGCACGGCCGGCACGCCCGAACGCACCCCGCGACCGGATTACCGCACGCCGCTCAAGCGCGCCCGAGGGCTTGGCTCGGCAAAGGCAGGCGTCGGCCATTGGTGGCGGCAGCGCCTCACGGCGATCGTGCTGCTCCTGCTGGCTCCATGGCTGGTGGGATTGCTGGTGTCGTTCGTGGGTGCGGACGCCGGAACCGCGCGCGACGCCGTCGCACGGCCCTGGAATGCGGTGGCACTGTCGGCATTCCTCATCGCCGGTTTCTGGCACGCCAAGCTCGGCATGCAGGTCGTGATCGAGGATTACGTCCACGTCCGCTGGGTCGAGGTCACGCTGCAGGTGCTGGTGACCCTGGTGTGCGCGCTGGCGGCGCTGGCTTCGCTTTACGCGGTGGCGCATATCGCCATGACCGCTGTCCACTACTCGAGTTGAATCCACGCCGATGACCAGCGCTTACAAGATCACCGAACACAAGTACGACATGGTCGTGGTCGGCGCCGGTGGCGCCGGGTTGCGCGCAACCTTTGGCCTCGCACAGAAGGGCCTGTCGACCGCCTGCATCACCAAGGTCTTCCCGACGCGCTCGCATACCGTCGCCTCCCAGGGTGGGATCTCCGCGGCGCTGGCCAACATGGGCCCGGATGACTGGCGCTACCATTTCTACGACACCATCAAGGGATCGGACTGGCTCGGCGACCAGGATGCGATCGAATACATGTGCCGCGAGGCGATCCCGGCCGTCATCGAGCTCGAACACCAGGGCGTGCCGTTTTCACGGACGGAGGACGGCCGCATCTACCAGCGCCCCTTCGGCGGCATGACCAACGAATACGGCAAGGGCACCGCGCAGCGGACCTGTGCCGCGGCCGACCGCACCGGCCACGCGATCCTGCACACGCTCTACCAGCAATCGCTCAAGCATGAAGCGCGATTCTTCGTCGAATATTTCGCGCTCGACCTGATCATGGACAGCGACGGCGCCTGCCGGGGCGTGCTTGCGCTGGACATGGCCGAAGGTTCACTGCACCTGTTCCGTTCGCAGGGCACGGTACTGGCGACCGGCGGTTACGGGCGCGCGTATTTCTCGGCCACTTCGGCGCACACCTGTACCGGCGACGGCGGCGGAATGGCATTGCGCGCAGGCGTTGGCCTGCAGGACATGGAATTCGTCCAGTTCCATCCGACCGGCGTGTATGGCGCCGGCGTGCTCATCACCGAGGGCGTTCGTGGCGAAGGCGGCATCCTGCGCAATGCGTCCGGTGAGCGCTTCATGGAGCGCTACGCACCCAACGCCAAGGACCTTGCGTCGCGCGACGTCGTCTCGCGCTCGATGACCATCGAGATCCGCGAGGGTCGCGGCGTCGGCGAGCACAAGGACCACATCAACCTCGACCTGACCCACCTGGATCCGAAGGACATCCACGAAAAGCTGCCGGGCATCGCCGAAAGCGCGCGGATCTTCGCCAACGTCGATGTCACCCGCCAGCCGATTCCGGTGTTGCCGACCGTGCACTACAACATGGGCGGCATCCCGACCAACTACCACGGCGAAGTCGTGCAGTTGCGAAACGGCAATCCCGATGAGGTCGTGCCGGGCCTGTACGCGATCGGCGAAGCGGCCTGCGTGTCCGTGCATGGCGCCAACCGGCTGGGTTCGAATTCGCTGCTCGACCTGGTCGTGTTCGGCCGGGCTGTCGCGAACCGCTGCGCCGAGACGATCCCTCCGGGCCAGAACCACACGACGCTTCCCGCCGATGCGTGCGATGCCTCGCTCGGCAACCTGGATCGGCTGCGCAATGCCAACGGCGGCACGCCGACCGCGGTCATCCGCGACAACATGCAGCGCACCATGCAACTGGATGCGGCCGTGTTCCGCACCGGCGAGACATTGGACCAGGGCGTGCGCAAGGTGCGCGACATCCATGCGTCGTTCGCCGATGTACGTGTCAGCGACCGCTCGATGGTGTGGAACTCCGACCTGGTCGAGACGCTGGAGCTGCAGAACCTGCTCGGGCAGGCGCTGGCGACGATCGTGTCGGCGCAGAACCGCACCGAATCGCGCGGCGCGCATGCGCGCGAGGACTTCCCGGATCGCGACGACGCCAACTGGATGAAGCACAGCCTGTGCTGGGTCGGCGAAGACGGGTCCACGCGGATCGACTATCGCCCCGTGCATCTGTACACGCTGGATGACGATGTCGCCGTCGTTCCGCCCAAGCCGCGCGTTTACTGACGGGACTGCACACAGTGGCCGAATTCACTCTCCCGAAGAACTCCAGGATCCAGCCGGGTCGTCGCTTCCCCGCGCCCGCGGGCGCCAAGAGCGTCCGCGAATTCAAGGTCTATCGCTGGAATCCAGACGATGGGCGAAATCCCAGCGTGGATACCTACGAAGTCGACCTCGATGCGTGCGGGCCGATGGTCCTGGACGCGCTGATCAAGATCAAGAACGAGGTCGATCCGACGCTGACGTTCCGCCGCTCCTGCCGCGAAGGCATCTGCGGCTCGTGCGCGATGAACATCGACGGCACCAACACCCTGGCCTGCACCAGGGCCATCGCCGATTGCGGTGGCAAGAAGGCGGTGCCGATCTATCCGCTGCCGCACATGCCGGTGGTCAAGGACCTGGTGCCCGACCTGACCCAGTTCTACGCGCAGTACGCATCGATCAAGCCCTGGATCCGCACCCAGACCGCGCCGCCGCCGGACCGCGAACGCCTGCAATCCAAGGAGGACCGGGCCAAGCTCGACGGACTCTACGAATGCATCCTGTGCGCGTGTTGTTCCACCGCGTGCCCGAGCTACTGGTGGAATGGCGATCGCTACCTTGGCCCCGCCATCCTGTTGCAGGCGCACCGCTGGCTCATGGATTCGCGCGACGAGGACACCGGCGATCGCCTTGACGACCTCGAGGACCCGTTCAAGCTGTATCGCTGCCACACCATCATGAATTGCACGCGCACCTGCCCGAAGGGCCTGAATCCGGCGCGGGCGATCGGCGAAATCAAGCAGATGATGCTGGCTAGGCGGGGATGATCCGCGCGATCTTCCTGCCAGCCCTGGCGATGGTGGCACTGACCATCGCCGTGTGGTTCCGGATGTATGCCAGCCGCGTCGCCGAGATGAAGCGCGAACGCATCCATCCCCAGGCAGTGGCAACATCGGCGCAGATGGCTGCGCGGCTGGCCGACACCCGCGCGGCAGACAACTTCCGCAACCTGTTCGAACTGCCGGTGCTGTTCTACCTCGCGCTGGTCGTACTGGCGTTGACGGCGTACGTGACGGTCGCGACGCTGGTGCTGGCGTGGCTGTTCGTCGCGTTGCGGATCGTCCACAGCGTCATCCATTGCACCTATAACCGCGTCTATCACCGCTTCCTTGCCTATCTCGCCGGCGGCCTGGCGCTGTGGGCACTCTGGGGCATCGTCGCCCTCGACCTGCTCGCAGGGTGAGCGACGAAGCCACCGAACTGAGGCGGCTGCGATGGCGCTGCAGACGCGGCATGCGCGAGCTCGATCAACTGCTCACGCGATGGCTGGACCGGGAATGGGTGAGCGCGTCCGATGCGCAGCGGGGCGTTTTCCTACGCCTGCTGGATTGCGAAGACGATAGGCTCTGGCGCTGGTTCCTTGGCCACGAAACCGCATCCGATGCCCAACTCGACTCGCTCGTCCAACGACTGCGCACCCTGCCGCCTTGACTGGCGGCCGTCGCGATGGCTCATCGTCTCCCTGGTCGTGCTTGGCGCGCTGGGCGGATGTGCGGCGCTGGCCAGTGAAATGCCGCGCATCGCCGCGGCACCCCTTGCGTTGATATCGGTCCTCCAGGGCGCATGGCTGGCCTGGCGCGAATCGCGGCAGGCCGTGAGGCAACTGGTGTGGCCCCTCGAGGCGGCGCCCCAGGTCGATGGCGTGCCTGTCGACGGCGTCCTGCTGCATTGGCGCGGACCGCTGGCCTTCCTGCAATGGCGTGATCGTGACGGCGGGGTCCGGCGCATGGCCTGGTGGGGAGATACGCTTCCGGCACACACCCGACGGCAGCTGAAGCTCGCGGCCGCCAGCAGTGCCGGTGCCCTCGCTTCGATGGCACCATAGCCGCTGCCTGGTCGATCCGAGCCCATGTTCAAACCCATTCCTGTTTCCATCGGCCTGCGCTACCTGCGCGCCAAGCGCCGCAATGGCTTCATCTCCTTCATTTCGATGGCCTCGATCCTGGGCATCGCGATCGGCGTCGCGGCCCTGATCACGACGCTCGCGGTCATGAGCGGATTCCAGCGGGAGATCCGCGACCGGATGCTGCAGATGGCCGCGCATGCAACCGTCAGTGCCGATGGCGACGTGATGTTGAACTGGCGCCAGGCCGTCACCGAGGCCTACCGTGACCCGCGCGTCGCAGGCGTGGCGCCCTACATCGAGACACAGGCGCTGTTGAGCGGCCCGCGTCGACAGCCGGCCATCGTGCGCGGCGTGGCGCCGGCCGAGGAAGGCAAGGTGTCGGTGCTGGCGCAGAAGATGGTGCAGGGCAGGTTGACCGATCTGGCACCCGGAAGCTTCAACATCGTGCTCGGGCAGGAGCTCGCGACGTGGCTGGGCGTTGGAGTCGGTGACAGCGTCATCGTCACCACCGACTTCCAGGCGACGCCGCTGGGCGCCATCCCGCAACTCAAGCGATTCCATGTCAGCGGGCTCTTCGTTGCCGGTTACCAGGAATTCGACCGTGGATTGGCGGTGGTGAATCTGAAGGATGCGCAGCGACTGCTGCGGATGGGCGACGGCGTCACCGGCGTGCGCCTGAAGCTGCATGACATGGACCTGGCCTTCGACGTCGCCCGCGATCTCGCCTTGCGGCTCAAGGGCCCGTACCGGGTCAGCGACTGGACCAGCGACAACGCCAACATGTTCCGGGCGCTCAAGCTGGAGAAAACCATGATGGCGATCCTGCTGTCGCTGATCATCGCCATGGGCGCCTTCAACCTGGTGTCCTCGCAGGTGATGCTGGTGACTGACAAGCAAGCGGACATCGCCATCCTGCGCACGCTGGGGCTCACGCCGCGCGGGGTCATGCAGGTGTTCATGGTGCAGGGCACGCTGATCGGCGTGATCGGCACCGTGCTCGGCGTGCTTGGCGGCGTGCTGCTGACCTTGAACCTCGACCGCATCCTGCGCGTGATCGAAGCGGTGCTTGGCGTGCAGCTGATGCCCGAAGACGTCTATTACATCACCGGCCTGCCGACCCAACTGGAGCCCAGCGACGTCACCATCATCGCCCTCGTGGCACTGGCGATGGCCTTCCTTGCCACGATCTATCCGGCGTGGCGCGCCGCCCGCACGGCACCGGCCGAGGCGCTTCGCTATGAATGACACGATGCGCGCCCGTGGCACCGTCATCCACTGCGAAGGCCTGGCCAAGACCTACGCGGAAGGCAAGCTGCACACGCCGGTTTTCGACGGGCTCGAGATCAGCGTCGATTCCGGCGAGACGGTGGCGATCCTCGGCGCGTCGGGTGCCGGCAAGAGCACGCTGCTGCACCTGCTTGGCGGACTCGACACGCCGACCGCGGGCGAGGTCTACGTCACCGGGCAGAAGATGAGCGCGTTGTCCGACGCGGCGCGCGGAAAGTTGCGCAACCGCGCGCTTGGCTTCGTTTACCAGTTCCATCATCTGTTGCCGGAATTCACCGCGCTGGAAAACGTCATGTTGCCGGTGCTGCTCGGCGGCAGCAGCGTCCCGGAAGCGACGCGGTCCGCCCAGGCCCTGCTCGAATCCGTTGGCCTGGGACACCGGCTCGAACACAAGCCCGGCGAATTGTCCGGCGGTGAGCGCCAGCGCGCGGCGGTCGCGCGCGCCCTGGTCAATACGCCGGCCTGCGTGCTGGGCGACGAGCCCACCGGCAATCTCGACGAAAAGAC
>JBBRHT010000042.1:0-11847 GCA_038222295.1 Lysobacterales bacterium | reverse complement strand
AGGTGATCGAGTCGCAGATCACCCAGCCGATCGAGGACGCGTTGTCCGGCGTGGAGGGCATCGACTTCATGCAGTCGGTGAGCCGCGAACAATCCAGCCAGGTGACGATCCGCTTCCGCATCGATCGTGACGCGGATGCCGCCGCGTCGGACGTGCGCGACCGCGTCGGCCAGGCTCGCGACTTCCTGCCCGAGGAAGCGCGCGAGCCGGTGATCCAGAAACAGGAAGCCGACGCCCAGCCGATCATCTATCTGGCGTTTTCTTCCGACCGGCATTCGACGGTGGAGATCGCCGACGCCGCCGAGCGCCTGGTCAAGGATCGCGTGCAGACGATTCCCGGTGTCGCCCAGGCGCAGGTGTTCGCCAGCACCTACGCGATGCGGATCTGGCTGCAGCCGCAGCGCCTGGCTGGTTTCAAGCTGACGCCGGCCGATGTCGAGAAGGCACTGCGTGCGCAGAACGTCGAGATCCCCGCGGGGCGCGTGGAAGGCAGCAACCGCGAATTCACCGTGCTGTCGGAGACCGACCTGAAGACGCCGGAGGAATTCGGCAACATCATCCTGGGCGATGTCGGCGGTTACCTGGTGCGGCTGAAGGATGTCGCCAAGGTCGAACTCGGCGCGCAGGAAACGCGCTTCGCCGCGCGCTTCAATGGCCGCAACGCCGTGCCACTGGCCATCGTCAAGCAGGCCGTCGCCAACCCGCTGGACATCTCCAAGTCCCTCAAGACGATGCTGCCGGAGATCCAGCGCACGCTGCCGCAGGGGATGAAGGTCCAGATCGCCTACGACTCGACGATCTTCATCGAGAAGTCGATCCAGGAGGTCTACAAGACCGTCGCCGAAGCGGTGCTGCTGGTGGTGCTGGTGATCTTCCTGTTCCTGCGCAGCTGGCGCGCGACGATCATCCCGCTGGTGACGATCCCGCTGGCGTTGGTCGGCGCCTTCGGCCTGATGTACGCATTCGGCTTCACCATCAACACGCTGACCTTGCTGGCCATGGTGCTGGCGATTGGCCTGGTCGTCGACGATGCCATCGTGATGCTGGAGAACATCTTCCGGCACGTCGAGGAGGGCATGCCACCGTTCGAGGCGGCGCTCAAGGGCAGCAAGGAGATTGGATTCGCGATCGTGGCGATGACGCTGACGCTCGCGGCGGTCTACGTGCCGCTCGCATTCTCGACCGGGCGTACCGGCAAGCTGTTCGTCGAGTTCGCGCTCACGCTGGCCGGAGCGGTCGTCGTCTCCGGCTTCACCGCGCTGACGCTGTCGCCGATGATGGCGTCCAAGCTGTTGCGCCACGAGAAGCAGCACGGGCGTTTCTACAGCGCCGGCGAGCGCGCGCTGGGCTGGCTCGATCGCACGTACCGGCGCGGCCTGGCCGCGGCATTGCGCGGCAAGTGGATCGTGGTCGGTGTCGCGGCGGTGGTGTTCATGGGGGCGCTGGTGCTGTTCAGGATGCTCCCCAGCGAACTGGCGCCGCAGGAAGACCAGGGCCTGGTGATCGGATTCGGCGTCGCGCCCGAGGGATCGACCATCGCCTACACCGACCGCTATGCGCGGATGATGGAATCCACGTTCTCGAAGATCCCGGAGGTCGATCGGTACTTCCAGATCGTCGGTTTCCCGTCGGTGACATCCACGATCGGCTTTGTCGGCCTCAAGCCCTGGGACCAGCGCACGCGCAGCGCCGCCGACATCCAGGGCCAACTGTTCCCCCAGTTCATGGGGATCCCCGGGATCATGGCCTTCCCGACATTGCCGCCCCCGCTGGGGCAGGGTGGTTTCGGCCAGCCGGTGAGCTTCGTCGTGGAATCCACCGGCACCTGGGATGAGCTCAATGCCACGGTGGGCAAGCTGATGGCGAAGATGGCCGAGAACCCGAAACTGACCAACCCGGATTCGGACCTCAAGCTCGACAAGCCGCAGCTGAAGATCAATGTCGATCGCGACAAGGTCGCCGCCGTCGGCAGCAACGTCGACGTCGTCGGCCATACGCTGGAGACCTTGCTTGGCGGGCGCAACGTCACCCGCTTCAAGCGCGGTTCCGAGCAGTACGACGTCGTGGTGCAGGTCGAGGATGTCGATCGGCGCACGCCGGACGACCTGTCCAACATCTTCGTGCGTTCCGGTACCGGCCAGATGGTGCAGCTGTCCAACCTGGTCGACGTCCGCGAGACGGTGGCGGCCAAGGAGCTCAACCACTTCAACAAGCTGCGCGCCGCGACCATCAGCGCGGGACTGGCGCCGGGTTATTCCATGGGCGAGGCGCTGACGTGGATGGAAGGCGCGCTCAGGGATGTCGCGCCCGATGCCCAGTACGACCTTGGCGGGCAGAGCCGCGAATTCCGCGAATCATCGAGCGATTTCGCGCTGATCCTCGGACTTGCGATCGCCTTCATCTTCCTGGTGCTGGCGGCGCAATTCGAAAGCTGGGTCGATCCATTCGTGATCCTGCTGGCGGTGCCGCTGGCGGCGTTCGGTGCGTTCCTGGCGCTCAAGCTCAGCGGCCACGGCAGCTGGAACATCTATTCGCAGATCGGGCTGGTGACGCTGGTCGGGCTCATCGCCAAGCACGGCATCCTGATCGTCGAGTTTGCCAACCAGTTGCAGGAGCAGGGACGGTCGAAATTCGATGCGGTGGTCGAGTCGGCCGCGTTGCGCCTGCGACCGATCCTGATGACCACCGGGGCGATGGTGTTCGGCTCGCTGCCGCTGGCGATCGCGACCGGCGCCGGCGCCGAGGCGCGCAACCAGATCGGGCTGGTCGTCGTCGGCGGCATGGCGATCGGCACCTTGTTCACCCTGTTCGTGGTGCCGGTGATGTACCTGCTGATCGGCCGCGACCACCACAAGGCGCAAGCGCAACTGGCGCAAACCGAAGGCGCATAAAAAAACCCGGCAGCCTGCGCTGCCGGGTTGAACGCGCGGAGAGAGACCGCGTGGCCGTGGGTCCTGCGACCCCGGCCGTTTGACTTACTTGTTGCCCTTGCCGGCAGCCTTGCTGAACTGCTGGGTGGCGTCGTCCGTCGCCTTGCTCACCTGGTCGTTGACCTGGTTGGCGGCTTCACTGACCTGCGCGCTGGCGCGGTCGAACTGGCCCTTGGCAACCTGGCCGATCGCCTCGTTGGCCTTGATCGTGCGGCCGAGGACGTCCTGGCTGGTGCTGATCGTGCGCTCGACGTTCTCGCGGGCGATCTGCGCGCCACGCGGCAACAGGGCCTTCAGGCCATCCATGTCGCGGGTTTCAGCCAGCTCGCCCCAGAAGGCGAACGCGGCATTGACGTTCTTCTCGATCGCGGCCATCTGCAGGCCGAAGACCTGGCCGGCGTTTTCCAGCGCCAGGCGGTTGACCTGCGCGGCGGTGTCGGCGAACTGACGCGTGGCGGAGGTGAACTGGTCGTTGAACTGGTTCATGTTGGTGTTCATGGCGGTTTCCTGCGGTGGTCCGGCAGGGAGTGCCGGTTTGTGCAGTGCACCATACCAGCTTTATGCTGCAATGCAACATAGATCGAAAGCCTGCCGACGAACGGTTCAGCAACCGTCCAAGGAGTTGGGGAATGCGTGACGGCAACAGGCCGTCAGGGCCCCCGGTAGCGGCATCCCGACGTGCAGGTTTCGTGGATCACGATCTCGCTGAGCAGTGGCAGCGCCGGCTTCAGGCGCTCCCAGATCCACATCGCCAGGCGCTCGCTGGTGGGGTTGTCGAGACCGTCGATCTCGTTCAGGTAATGGTGGTCGAGCTGCTCGTAGAGCGGCCGGAAGGCGGCCTTGATGTCGGCGAAGTCCATGATCCAGCCGCTGTCGGCCTGCGGCTCGCCGCAGACGTGCAGCTCGATCTGGAACGAATGCCCGTGCAGGCGCGCGCATTTGTGCCCGGGCGGGACGTTCGGCAGCCGGTGGGCGGCCTCGATGGAAAAGCGCTTGAAGATGTCCATGGCGGACGCTGGCGCGCCGGTCCTCCTGAAGGGGTGCGGCGGACATCCCGCTGGAGCGGGCGATCGGAGTCCTGCGCCGTGCCGCCTAGGATACGGACTCCCGCCAGGGCGGGACAGTCGACCAGCCGCCGCGACTCAGGGAGCCAGGGACCGCCTGACCGCTTTGACGAATTCGGGATCGGGAACCGTGCCGACCCGTTCGGTCCGCGCCACGATGCGGCCCTCGCGATCCAGCAACAGCAGTCCGCTGGTGTGGTTGAAGTCACCGTTGGCCAGCTGCCGGTAGCGCACGCCCAGCATGCCGGCCACGTCGCGCACGTCCTGCGGCCTGGGACTGGCCAGCGACCAGCGCGAGACGTCGAGTTCGCGCTCCTTCACCACCCGCCGCAAGGCAGCCGGCGTGTCGCGCTTGGGATCCATGCTGATCAGCAGCAGCCCGACCTGGTCGCGACCGGCGGGCCCGAGCGCGTGCTCGATGGCCTTGCCGCTGTCCACGATCAGCGGGCAGGTGAACTGGCAGGACGTGTAGAACATCGCCACCACCTGCGGCTTGCCGCGCTTGCTGCGCCAGTCCCAACGGTTGGCGTCCTGGTCGGTGAGCACGAGTGGCAACTGGTACACCGAGTCGTCGGGCAGCGGTCGCGCAGCTGGCGCCGCGTTGACCCCGGGTGCGAGCAGCAGCAGGCAGGAGAAGGCAAGACTGGCGATGTTCATGGGAGGTCCTTGGCGCATCGGAATCCGAGGTTGCCGGTGCTGTCCTGCGCCTGCAGCGCGGACAACATCGCGACCCGCATCAGTACGGCGTAATTCGCCGGATCGTTGGTCGACAGCGCACCGGCGCCGCAGAATCTGGTGTTGTTGCCATCCCCGGCGCTGCGGTTGTCATCGGACACCAGCAGCGAGGAGAAGTCGTCTGTCCATTCCCAGACCAGGCCATGCAGGTCCTGCACGCCATAGGTGTTGGGCGCCTGCAGCCCAACGCGCGGCAGCGCCCCAGTGGACGGCCGCGAATACCAGTCGATGATGCGCTCGCGCCATACCGGATCCTGGCGCGCATCGCGGTGACGCTCATCGGCCGCTGCCGCGTATTCCCATTCGTTCCAGGTCGGCAGTCGTGCCTCTTGCGCGCTGCAATACGCCTTTGCCGCGAACCAGCTGACATGCGTGACCGGTTGTTGCGGCAGTGCCGTCGTCCCCAGGCTGCTGGCGCTGCTCCACTGCGACAGGTAGCCCGATCCTGCGAGCGTCCCGGGCGCCTTGTCGCGCTGCCAGCGTGGGTTGGATCGGGTGAAGGCTAGGAACTCGGCATTGGTCACTGGCTTGCGCATTAACTGGAACGGCGCGATACGCACGCCATTCCTGCGATCCGCGTACTTCAGCGCGCTGCGGAAATTCCCTCCGGGCAGGCTGGCGAATCGCGTGCTCGCGCCCCCCTTGCCCGCGACTGCCGTGCTGGCGGATCCCGCGCCACCGGCCATCGCGGCGGCAACGGGCAGGGCAATCGACAACAGGGCGATGGCGTGGCGGCGCATGGCGGTCAGTGCGATTTCGACGTTGCGCCGGCAGCGGCCTTGCGACGTTCGGCGACTTCTTCCTTGGTCAGCCGTCCACCCGGATTGCCCCAGCTGTTGAGCACGAAGGTGCCGATGTTGGCGACTTCGTCATCGGTCAGCTGCGTCTGCGGCGGCATCATGGAGTTGTAGTCATGGCCATTGACGGTGATCGGGCCTTCCAGGCCGTGCAGCATGATGTCGACGATGCGCTTGGGCGTCGCCGCCAGCACGCTCGATTTGGCCAGCGGCGGGAACACTCCCGCCATGCCTTCGCCATTGGGCTGGTGGCAGGTGGAGCAGGTCCCGGCAAACAGCGCCTGTCCGGCCTTGACCTGGTCCTCCTGCGTGAGCGCACCGGCCGTAGCCGCCGTTGCGGCAGTCGTGACCGCGGCAAGGCTGGGTTGCGCACGTGGGCCGATGTACATCGCGTCGACTTCCTTGCCCGAATAGATCGCCTTGTTCTCCGGTCCCTCGGCCTTGAGGATCGCCAGCGCACCCTTGTTGAAGGCGCGGAAGATCGAGTGGTCGACGAGCACGTAGCTGCCCGGAACCTCGATATGGAATTGCATGATCGCCGCGCCACCGGACGGGATCAGCGTGGTCTGCACGTTTTCCTGGAAGCGCGTGCCGCCCTCGAGCCAGACCTTGTCGAAGATCTCGCCGATCACGTGGAAGCTGGACACCAGGTTGGGGCCGCCGTTGCCCACGAACAGGCGCACGGTGTCGCCGACTTTCGCCTTGAGCGCGTTGTCGCCGGTGAGCGAGCCTTCCCGCCCGTTGAACAGCACGTAGGTCGGGCGCTCGTCGATCGCCTTGTCCATGTCGAAGGGCTGGTGTCCCTTCTCGCGATACTTGCCGGTGGTGTAGAAGTCGCCCTGCATCACGTAATACTCGTGGTCCACGGGCGGCAGGCCTTCCGGCGGTTCGATCAGCATCAGTCCGTACATGCCGTTGGCGATGTGCATGCCCACCGGCGCGGTGGCGCAGTGGTACACGAACAGGCCCGCGTTGAGCGCCTTGAAGGTGAAACGCGACACATGGCCCGGCGCGGTGAAGCTCGATGCAGCACCGCCGCCCGGCCCGGTCACGCCGTGCATGTCGATGTTGTGCGGCATCTTGCTGTCCGGCATGTTGCGCAGGTGGAAGGTCACCGTGTCGCCCTGGCGAATACGGATGAACTTGCCCGGTACCGTGCCGCCGAAGGTCCAGAATGTGTAGGTGACGCCTTCGGAGATCGGCATCTCCTTCTCGATCACGTCCAGTTCGACGATCACGTGCGCCGGCGCGTGGCGTCCGGTCGGTGGCGGCACCATGGGTGGACTGGTCAGCACGGCCTGCACGTCAGGGCCTTGCGGCGGGCCGAAATCGCCCTTCAGCGAACCGCCGGTCTCGGCGGCAGCGATGGTATCCGCTCGCGCCGGTTCCTTGGCGCCGCTACAGCCGCCCAGTGCAACCGTGGCAAGCGCGGCGGCGAGGACAATCGCAGGGCGCCATGTCACTGCTTTCAAGGTCAATGCTTTCATTGCGAACGACTCCTGGCCTTCAGAACGGAACGGATGCCGGCGATGGCGATTGCACATTGGCGGCCTGCGACGCAGCGGCGTCGGACTGCCCGCTGATGGTGTTGGTCGCTGGATTCTGGTGGACATCGGCACAGCCCGCCAGTGCGGACGTTGTGAGGATGGCCATCAGGAACAACGCATGGCGCAAGGTTACGGTCTTCATCGTGAACTCCCGGGTTTCAGAACGGAATGGATGCTTTTTCGATGGAGGAAGTCTGCGCCGCCGTCGTGAATGGCCACCTGACCTGGATCAATCAGGCCGCAAGGAACACCAGGCGCTGCGTCGCGGTTGATCCTGGTCAAGGCGCAGGCGTGGGCCTGGGCCGAGCCTTTGCGCAACTTCAGAAGGGATGCCATCACCCATGTCCTGTCCACGCCTGTTGCCAGCCGCGATCGTTGCGCTGTTCGCACTCCCCGCCAGTGCCACGGCGACCGAAGCGCCAGCGACGCCGGCACCCGCCGCGACGTCGTGGCAATTCGAGTGGAACGCGCGCCTGCGCCATGAAGACGTCAACGACGATGCCTTCGACCTCGGTGCGCAGGCCACCACGCTGCGCCTGCGTGCCGGCCTGCGCATGCATCCCGGCGCCGGCTTCGAAGCGCTGGTCGAGGGCGAGGGCCTCGCCAGTGCCGGCAATGACTACAACAGCGGCGCCAACGGACGCACGACGCGACCGGCCATCACCGACCCGCGTGGCGTCGAACTCAACCAGGCATGGCTCGGCTGGAAGAACGACCGCATCGGCGCCACGTTGGGTCGCCAGCGCCTGCTGTTCGACAACCAGCGCTGGATCGGCAACGTTGGTTGGCGCCAGAACGAACAGACCTTCGATGCGTTGTCGATGCAATGGAAGCCCATCGCGACGGTCACCGCGCGCTATGCCTTCCTCGATCGCGTGCATCGGGTCAGCGGCGACGACGCGCGCGATCCGCTGGCGCGCGAACGCAACCTGTCCACGCAGGTGTTCAACCTGGCGATGAAACATCGCATGCAGCAATGGGTCGGCTATGCGTACCTGCATGACGACCGCGACGTGTCCACCGCATCCACGAGCACCTATGGCGTGCGCTGGTCCGGCGCCCGCCTGCATGACGGCAGCGGCTGGGGCTGGACGCTCGAATCGGCGCGCCAGCGCGACTACGCCAACAATCCGCTGACGTTTTCGCATGCCTACTGGCTGGTCGAGCCGACATTCACATCGCATGGCGTCACCTGGCGCGCCGGTTGGGAGCACCTGGGCGGAAACGGCACGCATGCGCTGCAGACGCCGCTGGCGACGTTGCACGCATTCAATGGCTGGGCGGACAAGTTCACCGTGACGCCGCCCGGTGGCTTGGAGGATCGCTACATCGGCAGCGGTGGCAAGTTCGGCCGCGGCGGCAATGCCGGTAAATTCAACTGGGCGGTCGCGTGGCACGACTATCGCGCCGATACGGGCGGCCGCTATGGCAGCGAGTGGAATGCATCGCTCGGCTTCCCGGTGCACGGCGCGGTGAGCGGCATGGTCAAGCTTGCCGATTACCGCAGCGACGGCTTTGCGCGCGACACCCGCAAGCTGTGGCTGCAGCTGGAGTGGGCGCGGTGATCGATCCCGGCGTCGCGCAGCGTATTCATCGTGGCTGCGACATGCCGACACGGCCTGGACCGCCGGCACTGGTGCGTGTACGCCACGCCATCGACCGCATCGACGACGCGCTGTTGCTGCTGCTTGCCGGCCGCGGGCGGCTGGTGGCGCGCGCGGCGGCGCTGAAGCGGGGGGTCGGGAGGCCCATGCGCGATCCCGCGCGTGAAGCACAGGTGCACGCACGCGCGCAGGGGCTCGCGCGCCGGATCGGCCTGCCGGCCACGACCGCCCGCGCGGTGATCGCGGTGGCGCTTGCCGACGCATGGCGCGCGCAGGACGTCGTGGCTGACGTGGATCAAGGCGCCCGCGCGGTCGATCCGGCGATCATCGACGCCATGATTGACGATGATTTCACCGACGATGCCCGCGCCAGGGACGCAGCCCGACACAACCGCCTGCTGCGCCTGCTGCCGCCGCCGACGCGGCTGGCGCCATTGCTGCGCGTGTTGCCCCCGGCGTTGCAGCGCCGGCTGCTGGAGGCCGCGGTCGCGCGCGTGCTCGCCGCGCCGCTTGCGCAGGGCGCGCTCGACTTCATGGCCGGACGCCGGCTTGGCATCGATGTCAGTGACCTGGACCTGCACTGGGTGCTGGAACTGCGCGAGGGCTGCCTGCGCGCGACGACCCAGTGCGCCGACGCCAGCGTGCGCGGCAGCGTCGCCGACCTGCTGCTGCTCGCCGGCCGGCTGGAGGATGCCGACACGCTGTTCTTCCAGCGTCGGCTGGTGCTGACCGGCGATACCGAGCTCGGCCTGACCGTGCGCAACCTGCTCGACCGCCTGCCGTGGGAATCGGTGCCGCTGGGCTTGCGGATCGTGCTCCATCGAGGCGCGCGGTTCGCGCGCAGCGCGCGCGCGGCGTATCACGGCGCCACGTGAGCCGCGCGGCTCTTCCTGGTCTTGTCTGCTGGACACACCCCTATGAAATCGACGACCGCATCCACCAGCGCCACGGCGCCGCGCTGGATCCCGGCGCTGGAAGCCAGGTACGCTCCGCTCGCAAGGACCCTCGAACGCCTGATCCCCTGCATGGAAGTGCCGTTGCACCTGCCCTGGATCGACGCGATCAACACGCTCAAGCGCGAACGCGGCGCGGTGGTCATGGCGCACAGCTACCAGTCGCCGGAGATCTTCCACGGTGTCGCCGATGTCACCGGCGATTCGCTGGCACTGGCACGGGCGGCCGCCGATTGCGACAGCGAGCTGATCGTGCTGTGCGGGGTGCACTTCATGGCCGAGACCGCGAAAATCCTCGCGCCGGATCGCACGGTGCTGATCCCGGACCTCGAAGCCGGCTGTTCGCTGGCGTCGTCGATTACCGCCGAGGACGTGCGCATGCTCCGCGCGCTGCATCCTGGCGTGCCGGTGGTCAGCTACGTCAACACCAGCGCCGAGGTGAAGGCCGCGTCCGACGCCTGCTGCACCTCCGCCAACGCAGTGCAGGTGGTCGAGGCGATGGGCGCAGGCAAGGTGATCTTCCTGCCCGATCGCTTCCTCGGCGCCTGGGTCGCGACGCAGACTGCGGTCGAGCTGGTGCTGTGGGACGGCCGCTGCGAGGTGCACGAGCAGTTCACCGCGCAGCAGGCGCGGCATGCGCGCGAGACCTTCGGCGCGGTGCTGGTGGCGCATCCCGAATGCCCGCCCGAGGTGCTCGCCGAGGCGGACTTCGTCGGCTCGACCAGCGCGATGGGCCGCTGGCTGGAGAAGACGCAGCCCGCGCGCGTCGCGCTGATCACCGAATGCTCGATGGCCGACAACCTGCGCGTGCAATTCCCCAAGGTCGAATTCATCAAGCCCTGCAACCTGTGCCCGCACATGCAGCGGATCACGCTGCCGAAGATCCACGCCTGCCTGCGCGACCTGACGCCCGAGGTGCACATCGGCCAGGACGTCATCGCCGGCGCACGCCGCGCGCTGGAGCGGATGCTGGCCGTCGGACGGACTGAACGCCTGTGACAGGGGTGGCGCCGATCGTCATCGTCGGCAGCGGCATCGCCGGGCTGAGCACCGCGCTGGCCTGCGCGCCACGGCCGGTGTTGCTGCTATCGCGCGGGCGTGGCAGCGACGGCAGCGCAAGCCTGCTGGCGCAGGGTGGCATCGCCGCGGCGCTCGGCCCCGGCGACACGCCGCAGCGACACCTGGCCGACACGCTGGCCGCCGGCGCCTTTCACAACGACGTGGCGCGCGCGCGCGAATTGACGCTGGCCGCGCCCGCGGCGGTCGCATGGCTGCAGGCGCAGGGCGTCGCTTTCGATCGCGACGGCGACGGCGACGCGTTGCGACTTGGGCGCGAAGGCGGCCACGTGTGTGCGCGCATCGTCCATGCCGGTGGCGACGCGACCGGTGCGTACGTGACCACCGCACTGGCCAAGCGCGTGGTACAGGCATCGCACGTGACGTGGCGCGACGGCGTCGATGTCGACGCACTGTTGTTGCGCGATGGCCGCGCCTGCGGCGTGCGTGTCGTCGACGGTGATGACGTCGAATGCATCGAGGCAGCCGACGTGGTCCTCGCCACCGGCGGCATCGGCGCGTTGTTTGCGCGCAGCACCAACCCGCTGGGCGCCGATGGCGCCGGCCTGGCGCTGGCGCTGGCCGCCGGCGCACGGCTGCGCGATCTTGAATTCATCCAGTTCCATCCGACGGCACTCGACGTGCCCGGCAGCCGCTTGCCGCTGGTGACCGAGGCCCTGCGCGGTGCCGGCGCGCGGCTGCGCGACGGCGATGGCCAGGCACTGATGGCCGGCGTGCATCGGCTCGGTGACCTGGCGCCACGTGATGTGGTGGCGCGCCGCGTCTGGCAGGTGCAGCGCGCGGGCCGCCGCGTGCTGCTTGATGCGCGCAACGCCGGCATCGACTGGCCTGACGCGTTCCCGACCGTGCTGGCGGCGTGCCTGGCGCATGGCATCGATCCACGCCTGCAGGCGATCCCGGTCACGCCGGCCGCGCATTTCCACATGGGCGGCGTCGCCTGCGATGGGCTCGGGCGCAGTTCCGTGCCGGGGTTGCACGTCGTGGGTGAAGTCGCCTGCAGCGGCGTGCACGGCGCCAACCGATTGGCGAGCAATTCGCTGCTCGAAGGCGTGGTGTGCGGCAGGCGCCTGGGCGCGTGGCTGGCGCCGCAGCATGCCCCGGCGGTCATGAGCGGCGTCACTGCCATCGCACCGCTGGGAC
>JBBRHT010000041.1:0-12028 GCA_038222295.1 Lysobacterales bacterium | reverse complement strand
GGCCTGCCCTACCCGCGCGTCGCGGTGGACCACGGCACGGCGCTGGATATCGCCGGTAGCGGTCGCGCGGATCCGTCGAGCCTGTTCGCAGCGATCCAGGCGTGCACCCGGATCGCGCGCACCAGGCGCGCCGCATGAGCCGCCCGCCGCCTCGCCGCAACGCGGCGGGATTTTCCGAACTGGCGAAGAAGCACCTCGGCCAGAACTTCCTGCACGACCGCGCGGTGGTGGACAAGATCGTGCTGGGCATCAATCCGCAGCCGGGTGACAGGCTGGTGGAGATCGGGCCCGGACAGGGTGCGTTGACGTTTCCACTGCTCGATCGCATCGGGGCGATGACCGCGATCGAGTTCGATCGCGACCTGCTGCAGCCGCTGGCGCAGGCGGCTGCGGCGCATGGCGCACTCACCCTGATCGCCGCCGACGTGCTCAGCGTGGATTTCGCCGCGCTGGCAGGCGGGGGACAGCTGCGCCTGGTCGGCAACCTGCCCTACAACCTGTCGTCGCCAATCCTGTTCCACGCCCTGGATCACGCCGCCGCGGTACGCGACATGCACTTCATGCTGCAGAAGGAAGTGGTCGAACGCATGGCCTCCGGGCCTGGCAACAAGGTGTACGGGCGCCTGAGCGTGATGCTGCAGGCCTACTGCACGGTGACGCCGCTGTTCACCGTTGCGCCGGGTTCGTTCCGTCCGGCGCCAAAGGTGGATTCGGCGGTCGTGCGAATGGTTCCCCGGCCACCGGAAACGATTGGCATCAACGATCCCCGCCGCTTCGCGGCCGTCGTTCGTGCCGCCTTCGGACAGCGTCGCAAGACCCTGCGCAATGCACTGGACGGCGTCGTCGACAGCGAGACCCTGATGGCTGCCGATGTACGTCCCGACCTGCGCGCGGAGCAGCTGGAAGTGGCTGATTTCATCCGGATCGCGAACGTCGCCACAGTGGCCTAACCCATGCGTTCACGTTCGACGCTTACACTGTTCGTCATGAACACAAACTACGACTTCGACATCGACGTCGCCAGCCGTTACCTCGACGAGCAGTCCGAGCCTGACCAGGACCGCTATGTCTTCGCGTACACGGTCCGCATCCGCAACAACGGCAGCGTTCCGGCGCAACTGCTGGGTCGCCACTGGGTCATCACCGATGCCAACGGCGTCGTGCAGGAAGTCACTGGCGAAGGCGTGGTCGGCGAGCAGCCATGGCTGCGCCCGGGTGAAGACTTCTCCTACACCTCCGGCGCCGTTCTGCAGACCCACCTGGGCACGATGCAGGGCAGCTACGAGATGGTTGCGGACGACGGCACGCATTTCGAGGCGCAGATCCCCGCCTTCACCCTGTCCGTCCCGCGCACGCTGCACTGATCGGGTGCTGGCCATGGCAGCCACGTCATGAGCACCTGGGCAATCGGCGACCTGCAGGGCTGCTATGGACCGACCCAGCGATTGCTCGAGCGCATCCGCTTCGATCCGGCGGTCGACACGCTCTGGTTTTGCGGCGACCTCGTCAATCGTGGCGGGGAATCGCTGGAGACATTGCGGCTGGTGCACTCCTTGCGCGCCAGCAGCATCGTCGTGCTGGGCAACCACGACCTGTCGCTGCTTGCCATCGGTGAGCGGCACCACGATGAGAAGATGAGGGTCAACGCCGACCTGCAACGCGTCCTGTTCGCCGACGACAGCGATACGCTGCTGGCGTGGCTGCGGATGCAACCACTGGTGCACGTCGATCGCGCGCTCGGATGGATGATGGTGCACGCCGGACTTGCGCCCAAGTGGACGACGCCGCTTGCCGAGCGCCACGCCCGCGAGGTGGAGCAGCGACTGCGCGGTGATGGCTTCCGCAAACTGCTGAAGAACATGTACGGCGATCGACCCGCCTGGTCGCCGGCACTCGTTGGCATGGAGCGCGATCGCGCCATCATCAACGTCTTCACGCGGCTGCGTTACTGCACGCCGCGCGGCAGGATCGCGTTCGACGCGAAGGGTGCACCGGGCTCCCAGCCGGCAGGGCTGTATCCCTGGTATGAAGTGCCGGGACGCGTGGAGCGCGACCTCAAGATCGTCTGCGGGCACTGGTCCACGCTTGGCCTGTTTATCGGCAACGGCGTGCACATGATCGACAGCGGTGCCGTCTGGGGCGGCAAGCTCACCGCCCTGCAGCTGGACACCGATGAGCTACGGGTGGTGCAGGTGCCGGGTCGCGACGTACCGGCGCCTTCGCCGCAGCCAGGAGCCGCAGCGGCGCCGCACGGTCGCCCGGCGCCACAAGCCTCGGCTCAGCGGGCGTAATCCACGAATTCGAAGGCGAACGCGTGCCGGTCATCGGCCGCATGGGACTCGCGACCGACGACGCGCCACTGCGCCAGGTCGAGCGTCGCGGGAAAGAAAACATCGGCCGCCTCGACCGCGCCGTCGACCCAGGTCAGGTGCAGTCGCGTGGCCAGCGGCAGCGTCATCGTGAACACCTGCGCACCGCCGATCACGCACAGCTCGCCGGAATCCCTGGCCAGGTCCAGCGCCTGGTCGACGCTGTCCACGACTTCCATTCCCGGAAACGGCGCTTCACCGCTGCGCGTCAGCACCAGGTTGCGTCGACCGGGCAAGGCGCGACCGAGCGACTGCGCGGTCTTGCGGCCCATGAGCATCGCCTTGCCCAGCGTCAGCGCCTTGAATCGGCGCAGGTCGTCGGGCAAGTGCCATGGCAGGTCATTGCCCTTGCCGATGGCGAGCTTGCGATCCAGCGCGGCAATCAGGCTGACCTGCATCCCTAGACCGCCACCGGCGCCTTGATCGCAGGCAATGGCGTGTAGCCCTGCAGGACGATGTCGTCAAAGGTGAAAGCGGACAGGTCCGTCACCGCGGGGTTGAGTGCCAGCGTCGGCAATGGTCCCGGCGAGCGTGCCAGCTGCTCGCGCGCCTGCTCCATGTGGTTCGAGTACAGGTGCGCGTCGCCCAGGGTGTGGATGAATTCCCCGACTCCCAGGCCAGTCACCTGCGCCACCATGTGCGTCAGCAATGCGTAGCTGGCGATGTTGAACGGCACGCCAAGGAAGATGTCGCCGCTGCGCTGGTACAGCTGGCAACTGAGCTTGCCGTCGGCGACGTAGAACTGGAACAGCGTGTGGCAGGGCATCAGCGCCATCTGCGGCAATTCGGCGACATTCCAGGCGCTGACGATCAGGCGTCGCGAATCCGGATTGCGTTTGATTTCCTCGACCACCCAGGCGATCTGGTCGATGGTGCTGCCGTCGGCGGCGCCCCATCGGCGCCACTGCTTGCCATACACCGGGCCAAGTTCGCCATGCACGTCCGCCCACTCGTCCCAGATCGATACCTTGTTGGCATGCAGGTAGGCGGTGTTGGTGTCGCCTTTGAGGAACCACAACAGCTCGTGCACGATCGACCGCAGGTGGACTTTCTTGGTCGTGACCAGCGGAAATCCCTTGGCCAGGTCGAACCGCATCTGCCAGCCGAAGACGCTGCGCGTGCCGGTGCCGGTGCGGTCGGCCTTTTCCGCGCCGTGTTCGAGGACGTGCCGCAGCAGGTCGAGATATTGCTTCATGGCGCCAAGGGCTTTCCTTGCGCCGCGGCGACCAGCACTGGCTCGACAACCGGTGATCGACGCGACAGCCACAACCAGTAGAGGCCGACGAGGATCACCGGGATCTCCAGCAACTGGCCCATCGTCAACCAGCCGAAGGCGAGGTAACCGAGCTGGACATCCGGGATGCGCACGAACTCCACCGCGAATCGGAACACGCCATACATCACCGCGAACAGGCCCGAGACGGCATAGCGATGCCGTGGCTTGCCCGAATAGGTCCACAGCACCGCGAACATCACCAGGCCTTCCAGCGCGAACTCGTAGAGCTGCGACGGATGGCGCGCGAATGCGTTGAGCGCCCCCGACTCGAATTGCGCACGCAACGCGGTGGGATCGAGGTTGTCCAGCGGCGCCGGAAGCGCGCGCGGGAACACGACGCCCCAATCGCCGCCGGTCAGCTTTCCCCACAGTTCGCCGTTGATGTAGTTGCCGAAGCGCCCAAACCCCAGCCCTGGCGGCACCAGCGGCGCCACGAAATCCATGGTGTCGAACAGGCGCACGTGATGGCGTCGCGACCACCAGGCAGCCGCGGCGAACACGCCGATCAGGCCGCCATGGAAACTCATCCCGCCTTGCCAGACCTTGAAGATGTCCAGCGGGCTGTGGAGGTAGGTGTTGAGGTCGTAGAACAGGATGTAGCCGATTCGCCCGCCCAGCACGGTGCCGAGCATGCCGTAGAACAGCAGGTCCCCGTACGCGGCCTCGTCGACGCCGGGCAGTCGGCCTTCGCGGATGCGCCTGCGGCCAAGGAACCAGCAGGCCGCGAACGCCAGCAGGTACATCACCCCGTACCAGTGGATCTGCAGCGGACCAAGCTGCAGGGCAATGGGGTTCATCTGGTGCAGGATGATCATGCGGCAGGCAGGCTCTTCGGGAAGGGATGACCGCGGCGGTCATGCGGCATGGAGGCCGACGGGAGGCAATGGCCGCGAACGCCATTTTGCCCGACGCGGACGCTTCCGTGCAGCGCGCCCGCGCTAATCGAACACGTGCGGTCGATCGGCCAGCTCGTTGCGCGTGGCGTCATCCAGCGCACGCGGGAAATGACCCGCCAGCAATGCCGACACCGCCTGCACGCCGGTCATTGCCGCGGCTTCAGCGTCGCCTGCTTTCAGGCGTTCTTCCATCTGCTGGCAAACCGCCCGCCATTGCTCGTCCCTGATGCGCCCGGAAAGCCCGCGGTCGGCGAGGATCTCGATGCGGTGATCGGCGACCAGCAGGTAGATCAGCACGCCGCTGTTGGCTTCGGTGTCCCATACGCGCAATTGGGAGAACACGTGGCCGGCGCGATCCCGCGCGGCGTGGCCGCCAAGCGCGGCGAGGAATGGCAGGGCGGGCTCTACCGCAAAGACGACCTGGCCGCGATGGGTCGCTTCGCCGTCGGAGATCGCCGCCGCGATGCGTTGCAGGCTGGCCTCCGTGTAGAGCCGTCCGGCCGAACCCGCGAACAGGTGGCGCAGCGCGCGCGACAGGCCGCCGGCCATCACCAGCTCCCGGAGGCGCCACCGCCCCCGCTCATGCCGCCGCCCCCGGACCAGCCTCCGCCTCCACCGCCGCCGAACCCGCCGCCGCCAAATCCGCCAAATCCGCCGAGGCCGCCGCTGCGCGCAAAGCCGCCAGCCGATGGCTTGGCAAGGCCAAGGAAAAACCCAATCGCAGCGCCCAGCCCACCGACCAGCAGCAGCGAGGACAGCAGCCAGGCAATGGCACCAGCGGCGCCGGCACCGATGACGCCGCGCAACAGGGATGGCGTGCGCCCGAAGATGCCACGAGCGACCTGCGCGACGATGAGGGCCGCAAACAAGGCGAACAGCCAATTGCTGCCGGTGTCGGCCGATGGCTGCGATTCGGCCATCGGTGCGGGCAGGGGTTCGCCTTCGATCAGTTTGGCCAACGCGGCGGATGCATCGTTGAGCCCGCCGGCGTAGTCGTTGGCGCGGAATTTCGGAACCAGGTATTCCTGGATGATCCGATTGGCGATGGCATCGGGAATGGCTCCCTCCAGGCCGTAACCAGGCTCGATGCGGGCGTGGTGATCGTCCTTTGCCACCACGATCAGCACGCCATCGTCGACGTGTTGCCGCCCCAGCTTGTACTGGTCGAAGGTGCGCGTCGTATATTGCTCGATCGTCTCGGGCTGGGTGGTCGGCACCATCAGCACCTGCAGCTGGCTGCCCTTGCGTTGCTGCAGCGCGAGTGCCTGCTGCACGAGCGCCTGCTTCTGCTCGGCCGTCAGCGTGCCGGTGGTATCGACTACCGGCGAGTCCAGCGCGGGAATCGCCGCGAGCGACTGCGCCCAGGCCGAATGGCAGCCAATGCCCAGCAGGCAGGCCAGCAACCACCGGCTGGTCAACGGACGCATCAGGCACTCACCGTTGTTGCGCCGGCCAATCCGTCATCCCGCTGCCGGCGCGGGCGGCTGCGGCTGCGGCTGCGGCGCGGGCTGCGTCGGCACCGCCTGTGGCTGTGGCTTGCTGAAGTCGACGGCCGGCGGCGCCTGGATCTGCTGCTCGTTCTCGACGGTGAAGTTGGGCTTGGTCTTGTAGCCGAAGATCATCGCCACGAAATTCTGCGGGAACGAGCGGATGTAGGTGTTGTAATCCTGCACCACCTGGATGTAACGGCCGCGCGCGACGGTGATGCGGTTCTCCGTGCCTTCAAGCTGCGCCTGCAGGTCGCGGAACGACTGGTCGGACTTCAGGTTCGGGTAATTCTCGGTCACCACCAGCAGCCGCGACAACGCGCTGGACAACTCGCCCTGCGCCCGCTGGAACTGCGCCAGCGACGCCGCATCACTGGCGTTGACGTTGATCTGGCTGACCTTGGCGCGGGCCTCGGTGACGCCGATCAGGACCTGCTGCTCCTGGGCGGCGTAGCCCTTGACCGTGTTGACCAGGTTGGGGATCAGGTCGGCGCGGCGCTTGTACTGGTTGATGACCTCGGACCAGCCGGCCTTGACGGCTTCGTCTTTCTGCTGGATCTGGTTATAGCCGCAGCCACTGAGCATGGAGGCCAGGACGAGCAGCAGGAGCAGGCGCACTGGGGACAGGATTCGCATGGCAACACTCCAGGTGGAGACGACACGGCGGGCTGGCGGCATTGCAGCATCCCCGATCCCTGCGTGCAAATCCCGTCAATCCTCCACGGATCTTAGCCGCTGGCGGCGCTTGGCCCACAGGTTGAGCGTCTCGACCACCGCCGAGAAGGCCATCGCCACGTAAACATAGCCCCGACCGATGTGGACCGAGAACCCGTCCGCGATCAGCACCACGCCGACCAGCACGATGAAGGTCAGGGCGAGCATCTTGATCGTCGGATTGCGGTCGATGAATTCGCCCAGCGCATTGGCGGCGAACAGCATCAGCACGACCGACACCAGGATCGCGGCGACCATCACCGGGATCTGCGACACCATGCCGACCGCCGTGATCACCGAGTCCAGCGAGAACACGATATCGATGATGGCGATCTGCACGATCACCGACATCACCGCCTGCGCTGGTTTGGCATGCACATCCTCGGCGTCCTCCTCACCGACGATGAGGTCGCGGATTTCCATCCCGCCCTTCACCACCAGGAACACGCCACCCAGGATCAGCACCAGGTCGCGGATGGAAATCCCCAGCCCGAACAGCGTGAAGAGGTTGGCCTGCATTCGCGCCAGGTAGGCCAGCGACACCAGCAGGCCGATCCGGCTGACGCAGGCCAGCGCGATCCCAAAGCGGCGTGCGCGGCTGCGCTGTGCCGGCGGCAGCTTGCTGACCGCGATGGAGATGAAGACGAGGTTGTCCACGCCCAGCACGATCTCCAGCGTGCTCAACGTGACCAGTGCGATCCATATCTGTGGATCGGCGACCCATGCAAGGTTCATCGGGTCGCCATCACAGGTAACGCGACCCGAGGATGAGCGCCCACGTCATGACGACGTTGATCATCAGCACGAAGACGGCGGCCGAGCCCATGTCCTTGGCGCGACCCGCCAGTTCGTGGTGTTCGGCGCCATATCGCTCGATCACCGCCTCCACCGCGGAGTTGAGCAGTTCGACGCTCAGCACCAGCAAGCCACTGCCGACCAGCAGCGCGCGTTCGACACCGGTCTGTCCCAGCCACAGGCCGAGCGGCCCGAGCACGGCCAGCAGGTAGACCTCCAGCCGGAACGAGGACTCGTACAGCCAGCAAAAACGCAGGCCCTGCAGCGACCATTTGGCCGCCAGCAGCATCCGCCGCGGGCCGCGCGGCAAGTGGCCCTGGCCGTCCTCCACCCTAGGCTGCCGGCCGGAACGAGACGTCGAGTTCCTTCACGGCCTTGACGTCATCCAGGCGCCGGACGGGCATCGTGTACGGCGCGCCCTTCATCTTTTCCGGTGATTCGCGCGACTCGGCCAGCAGCTGGGTCATCACGTCGACGAATTCGTCGAGCGTTTCCTTGCTCTCGGTCTCGGTCGGCTCGATCAGCAGGCACTCCGGCACCAGCAGGGGGAAGTAGTTGGTCGGCGCGTGGATGTTGTGGTCGAGCAACGCCTTGCTGAAGTCCAGCGCAGTGATGCCGTTAGCCTTCTTCTGCGGCTGCACGGTGACGATGAACTCGTGCGACGCACGGCGTTCGGGATACGCCAGCGTGAAACCCGCCTTGCTCAATTGCGCGGCGAGGTAATTGGCGTTGAGCGTGGCGAACTCGGCGACGCGCGTCATGCCTTCGCGGCCAAGCATACGGGCATAGACATAGGCGCGGATCAGGACGCCGGCATTGCCGGCGAATGCGGACAGGCGGCCGATCGTTTGCGGGCAATCCTTCTTGCGCAACCAGCGATAGATCCCGTCATCATTCCTGGACACCATCGGGATCGGCAGGAAGGGCCGCAACCGCTCGCTGACGCCCACCGCACCCGCACCCGGACCACCGCCGCCATGCGGCGTGGAGAACGTCTTGTGCAGGTTCATGTGGATGGCGTCGAAACCCATGTCGCCGGGCCGCACCTTGCCCAGGATCGCGTTGAGGTTGGCGCCGTCGTAATACAGCAGGCCGCCAGCTGCGTGCACCAGCTGCGCGATCTCGACGATGCGCCGTTCGAACACGCCGATCGTGGACGGATTGGTCAGCATGATGCCGGCCGTCTTCGGACCGAGCACCGACTTCAGTGCCTCGACGTCGACATCGCCATTGCCCAGCGTCGGGATCTCGCGCACCACGCAACCGCACATCACCGCCGTCGCCGGATTGGTGCCATGCGCCGCGTCGGGGACGATGATCTCGTTGCGCTCCAGGTCACCGCGCGACTTGTGGTACGCCATGATCATCGCCACGCCGGCGAACTCGCCCTGCGCACCGGCCATCGGCGCCAGAGACACGCCACCCTTCATGCCGGTGACCTCGGCCAGGATCTGCTGCAGCTCGTACATGCACGACAGGAATCCCTGCGACATCACGTCCGGCGCGTAGGGATGACGATTGGCGAACCCGTCCATCAGCGCCACCGACTGGCAGGCGCGCGGGTTGTATTTCATCGTGCACGAGCCCAACGGATAGAAGTTGGTGTCGATCGAGAAATTCTTGCGGCTCAGGTTGGTGAAGTGGCGCACGACCTGCAGCTCGGACACCTCCGGCAGCCCGACCGGCGTGGTCCGCAACAGCGCGGCAGGAATGTCCGCCGGCGCCGGATGGGCCGCCGGATGCTGGGCACTGGCACTTCTGCCGGGCCGCGACTGCTCGAAAATCAACATGGTTCCGATGGGTCCGTTGGCCGCAGGCCGCGGCTAGGACGGGAATTTTGCCACAAGGCCCCGGCAGGCGGAGGAGCAGGCGGACACCCGGACCGTGACTTTTGGCAGGGTGGCATTCCCCGTTCACGTGCTATCGATGCTCGATCACTTCAAGCGCCCGGGAAATGCCATTGAACACCAGTGCCGGTTCCATCCGCAGCAGCGCGCCTGCGCCACGCCCCAGCCAGACCAAGTCGTTCAGCACGATCTTCCTGATCGAGATGTGGGAGCGCTTTGGTTATTACGGCATGGCGGCGTTGCTCGTGCTGTTCATGGTGCAGAAGCTGGGCTATGACGATGATCGCGCCAACCTGACCTGGGGCGCGTTCACCGCACTGGTCTATGCCGCGCCAGCCATCGGCGGCTGGATCGGGGACAAGGTGCTGGGCTCGCGTCGCAGCATGACGATCGGCGCCTGCATCCTGGGCCTGGGCTACCTGCTGTTGTCGATTCCATCTGACAACGTGCCCTTGTTGTACGGCGCGCTGGGCGTGATCGTGGTCGGCAACGGCCTGTTCAAGTCCAACGCCGCCAACCTCGTGCGCCGCATCTACGAGGGCGACGATGCCAAGATCGACAGCGCCTTTACCCTGTACTACATGGCGGTGAACATCGGCTCGACGTTCTCGATGCTGTTGACGCCGTGGATCGCGGCGAAATGGGGCTGGCATGCGGCGTTCGCGGTGTGCTGCGCGGGCATGGTGCTGGGCCTGCTCAACTACCTGCTGATGCGCCGCACGCTCGACCACGTGGGCTCGGTGCCGGACGACGCTCCCGTGAACTGGGGCAAGCTCGCCATGGTGCTGCTGGCCGGCGTGGTGCTCGTGTTCGCGGTGTCGTTCGTGCTGCAGCATCGTGAAATCGCCCGCTCCCTGGTCTGGGTCGCCGGCGCCGTCATCCTCGGCATCTTCGGCTACCTGATCGCCAAGAGCGGCCCCGGCGAACGCTCCGGCCTGCTCGTGGCGCTGATCCTGATCGTCGAGACGATCCTGTTCTTCATCTTCTACCAGCAGATGTCGACATCGCTGACCTTGTTCGCGCTGCGCAACGTCGACCCGAGCCAGACCTTCTTCGGCGCGCACCTGTTCAACTGGATCCCGGCGCAGTACCAGGCGCTCAATCCGATCTGGATCTTCGCGCTCAGCCCGATCCTGGCCTGGGGTTACACGCGCATGGCGACGCGCGGTCGCGACCTGCCGATCGCCGCGAAATTCGCGATTGGTTTCATCGTCGTCGCGATCGGCTTCTTCATCTTCGGGATCAGCGGAGGCACGGCCGTCGCGGGCAAGGTGTCCTCGTGGTACATGGTCTGGGGCTATGGCTTTTACTCGCTCGGCGAACTGCTGGTCAGCGGGCTGGGCCTTGCGATGATGGCGCGCTACGTCCCGGCGCGGATGGGTGGCTTCATGATTGGTGCGTACTTCGTCGCCACCGGCATCGCCCAGTTCCTCGGCGGTCTGGTCGCCAACTACGCCAGCATTCCCGACAACATCACCGATCCGCTGCAGTCCTTGCCGATCTATACCAACCTGTTCAACAAGCTCGGCTTCGTCGCCGCCGGTGGTGCAGTGCTCGCCATTGCCCTGTTGCCGATGCTCAAGAAGCTGTCGCAGAGCCATCGCGACAACAACCAGGCGATCGATCCGCACATGGTCATCGCCGAGGAGCGCTGATCGATCGGAGCTGCACGAAAAGCCGGCCGATTGGCCGGCTTTTTTTTGGTCCCTGCGCCGCTAGCTGTCGCCCTTGAACACGGCCACGCCGCGTGAGCCATCCGGCCGGATCCAACCGCGGTACATGCCGGGCGTGTTGAACGGCATCGCGATATTGCCGTCGCGATCCAGCGCAATCGCGCCACCATCCCCGCCTGCCGCCGGGATGATCCGGTCGATCACCTCCGACGCCGCGATGGCCAGCGTGTCGCCGCGATACGCCATGCGCGCGGCGATGTCATGCGCGACGGCATGGCGGATGTAGAACTCGCCCCAGCCCGTCCCCGACACCCCGCAGCGGTCGTCCGCCCACGTCCCCGCACCGATGATCGGGGAATCGCCGATGCGCCCGTGGCGCTTGTTGGTCATGCCACCGGTGGAGGTGCCGGCGGCGATGCGGCCGTCGGCATCGAGCGCGACCGCGCCGACCGTGCCGAAGTAGCCGCCCGGCATCGCCGGCAACGCACCCGCGCTTTCCGCCGCCTGCGCCGCTTCCAGCTGCCTGCGCCGCACGTCGGTGTCGAACCAGCTGTTGGGCACCCGTTCGAGCTCGCCACGCGTATCTGCGAATTGTTCGGCACCCTCTCCCGCCAGCATGACGTGCGCCGAATGTTCCATCACCGCGCGCGCCAGCCGGATCGGATGTCGAACGGTGGTCACGCCGGCAACGGCGCCCGCGCGCTGGCGGTGCCCGTCCATGATCGCGGCATCCAGTTCGTGACCGCCCCGTGCGGTGAACGCCGCACCCTTGCCGGCGTTGAACCGCGGCGAATCCTCGAGCACGAGGATGGCCGCCTGCACGGCATCGATGGCGTTGCCACCCACCGAGAGGATCGCGTGGCCGGCGTCGAGTGCGTGGTTCAATTCGGCGCGGATGTCGTGCTCGTCCTGCGCCGACAGCAGGGTGCGCTGGACGACGCCCGCTCCGCCATGGATGACCAATGCGGTGC
>JBBRHT010000040.1:0-12068 GCA_038222295.1 Lysobacterales bacterium | reverse complement strand
CCTGGACCTGGTCCATCGAGCCGGTGACCTCGCCTGCCGCACCGTGGAATGTCACGCGCATGTTGCCTCCGACTGCTGGACGAAAAGGACCGCGGCAACGTATCACGCCCCCGCGTAGTGCGCTGTCAGGGCAGTGGCATCAGCGTCCGGCGAACACCACCGCGGGCTGCAGCTTCAGGACCGGTCGCGCGCTGATCGCGGCGGCCGCCACGCACACCAGCACCACGCCAAGGATGCCGACCAGCGGCGTGAACCACATCATGCGGAACGGGAAGCCCATCCGTTCGACGCCGGCTCCGGCGATCCCGCACAGGCCAAGGCCGATCCCGGTCCCGATCAACGCACACATCGCGGACTGGATGCCGACCATCGCCAGCAGCGACCGCGAGCTTGATCCCAGCGCGCGCAGCACCGCGTACTGCTTCTGGTTCTCGTAGGTGAACATGTAGAGCATCACGCCAGTGACGCCGAATCCCATCGTCATCGCCAGGATCAGCATCGAGGCGATGTCACCGACGTCCTCGGAGTTGACCAGGTACCACCGCACCGTGTCGGACTTGAAATCCGCCGTCGAGCGCGCGCGCAAGCCAGTGCGCTGCGTGATGCGCGCCGCAAGCTCGCGCGGCGCGACGCCCGGCGCCGCCGTCGCCAGCACGAACGTCAGCGTGTGCGCCTCGGTCGGAAGGATGCGCGCGGCATTGGACAGCGTGGTGTACAGCAATGGCCGCGCAGGAAAGCGCGCCAGACCTTGCGAGCGTCCGACGATGCGCACCCGATGTTCGTTGACCGACAGCTCGTCACCCGCGGCGAGTTCGCGCATCGGCGCAGCCAGGTGCGCGCCGTCGTGCGGCCAGCGATCGCGCGCCAATGCGGGGGTCAGCAACTTGTCGCTGGTGCCACCGGGATCGACGATCGCCGCGTCCGGTGCGCGCAGCGCGGTCGGGCTTGTCCCCGCAATCGATGGGGCGCCGGCCAGCGTTGCGTCGTCCACGCCGATCACCTGCACGGACTGGAACCGCCCGTTGGCGAAGCGTGCGTCCACGTTGCCAAGCGCCAACGGGACCGCATGGTTGACACCCGCGACACTGCGCACGCGATCCAGCGCCGAAGCGGGCATGTTGATCGTCTGCTCGGCCGATTCCACCGCCGCGTCCATCACCCAGACGTCCGCCTCGGGGTTCTCGCTGACCAGCGCAAAGCCGCTCGTCATGAAACCGCTGAAGTACGACGCCGCGAACGTCACCAGGAACGAGGTGAACGCGATCCCGAACAGCAGCCCCGCGAACTTCGCGCGGTCGGCAACCAGCATCTTCAGCGCGATGCGCCACATCAACGCGGCCCGCTGCGTCCGTCCGCGCCCACGGCGGGCGCCTGGATGAAGGCGTCCATCTGCTGCCCCAGGTACACCGGCAGGCTGCCGCGCTCGAAGCTGTAGACCACCTGCAGCACGCGCAGGTCCGAGCGCTCCGTGCTTTGCCCGGTCAGCGAGGTCTTCGGCACGAGGAAAGGCTCGACGTATTCGAACCGCAGCGGGATCGACAGGTGTGGATCGCCGCGCACGAAGGCGCGCGCGGGCGCATTCGGCCGCACGCGCCACGCGTCGTTCTCGTCGACGTCCACCCGCAGGTACACCCGTGTGTCGTCGCCCAGCAGCATCAGCGGCTTGGTCGCGACACTGCTGTCGGCGAATTCCCCCACGCGCGTGTTCACCTGCAGCACGCGCCCCGCGGCCGGCGCGCGCACGGTCAGGCGCTCGTTCTCGACCTGCAGCTGCGCGGCCACCGCCTTGGCCGACGCCAGTCCGGTGCGTGCGGTTTCGGCGTCGTCGCGCGCGTTGGTGACCATCTCCCTGCTGATCACGCCGGGATCCAGGCGCTGTAGGTGGTTGAGATATCCCAGTCGATGCGTGGGTTTTTCAAGCGCGGCCTGCGCCTGCGCAACGCCCGCCTGTGCGACCTGCAACCGCGCCTGCACATCACGGTCGTCGATGCGGAACAATGCATCACCGGCGGCAACGCGATCGCCGACCCGCACGTCGATCCCGCGCACCACGCCGGCCACCGGAGTGCCGATCGCCACGTTGCCACGACCGGTCTCGGTGATGCCGCTGCCGGCGACATAGGAGGCGAAGGGCGCCTGCGGCGACGTAATAGGCGGCGGAGTCGCCGGCGGGGAGCGGTTGCTGTGCAACACCGACACCAGCGCGATGATCGCGCCGATGATCGCAATGACGACAAGCACGCGGATGGTCTTCATGACGTGGCTCCCGCCCGGCCGTTGGTGGTGACGTCGACGATGCGGCCGTCCTCCATGTGTGCGATGCGGTCGGCGAAATCCAGGATGCGATTGTCGTGCGTCACCACGATCAAGGCGCGATCCGGCGTGCGCGCGACATCGCGCAGCAGTTCCATCATCTGGTGTCCGGCGGTGGCATCGAGGCTGCTGGTCGGCTCGTCACACACGATCAGCGCCGGCCCGTGCACCAGCGCGCGGCCGATGGCGACGCGCTGCTGCTGGCCGCCGCTGAGTTTCGACGGCAGCGTATCGGCGCGGCCAGCAAGTCCGACCTCCTCCAGTACCGTCCGCGAACGCTGCTCGGCATCGCGGCGCTCGACGCGCTGGATCAGCAACGGCACCGCGACGTTGTCCAGCGCCGACAGCGCGGGCAGCAGGTTGAACGCCTGGAACACGAAGCCGATGTTGTCGCCGCGGAACCGCGCGCGCGCGTCCATGTCCATCGCCAGCATGTCCTGCCCCAGCACCTCGCAGCTGCCGCCATCCGGATCCAGGATCGCGGTGATGATCGATACCAGCGTCGTCTTCCCGCAGCCCGACGGGCCCACCAGCATCAACAACTCGCCGGCCTCGACGTCCAGGTCCACGCCGCGCAGCGCCGCCACCGCGGCATCGCCCTGGCCGTAGTGCTTGGTCAGGCCGCGGCAGCGCACGACGGCCCGCCTTGGCATCGCGACGGAAGGATCAGCACTCATGCGGTCAGGCGGTTCTCGACGGGACCAAGCGACGATCACTGTGCCTGATACCGGATGACCGGCCGTGAACCGCTCACGGCGGGTCAATGCCCGATCCCGCACGCTGCGGCCTGGCCCCATCCGACCGTGTCCATGCCAGATCAGGACGAAACACCCAGCCTCGCGCCGGACGCCTCCATCGCGCAGCGCCCGGCATCGACGCTGCGGCGCACCGAAGGCAAGGCGCTGCACGACCTGTTCCTGGTGTCGGTCTGGATCAAGGGCATCGTCGGCCTGCTGCAGCTGGCCGGCGGCGTGCTCCTGCTGTTCCTCCACCAGAACCAGCTGGTGCGGCTGGCGGTCCTGCTCACGCGGCCCGAACTCGCCGAAGACCCGCGCGACACGATCGCCTTGTTCCTGCGACATTCGGCCGAGCAGTTCGGCCACGGCACGCAGACGTTCGCGAGCATCTACCTCGCCGTCCACGGGCTGATCAAGATCCTGCTGGTCGCCGGCCTGCTGCGTCGCAGGATGTGGTCGTATCCCGCATCGCTGTGGGTGCTCGGCGCCTTCGTCGCCTACCAGTGCGTCCGCTACGCGCAGACCCACTCCCCCTGGCTGCTGGCCCTCACCGCGCTGGACGTCGTCGTGATCCTGCTGGTCTGGCGCGAATATCGCCTGCGCCGGCGGATCGGATTCGGATCGCGCGGTTCGTAGGGGTGTTCGCGTTTGCTTAGACCTTCGGACCGTCTTGCCGCGGCCTCGACCTGGTGCATCGAGCAGGCCAATTTGCCCAACGCAACTTTGGCGCGGAGCCGCTCTTCGTAGGAGCGGCGTAAGCCGCGACAGGAAGCCCACGTATAACCGGTCGCAATTGGTTGCCGCAGGCCACTCGGCGTGCCGACACCGAAGGTCTTCGGGCAAGCCGAGATTGCCAGGCTTGGTAAGCACCGCCCGATCCACCTCAGACCATGAAAAAAAAACCGCAACCTAGCGTGCGAAGCGTGAGGCCGGTTTTCGTAGGAGCGGCTTACAGCCGTGAGCTCTACGCACGCCGGGTTACGGCCAAAGCGCGCGTCGCGTCGGAGCGAGTCGCAACATCAACCCATTAGTACCGCAGTGATGTCCTGCACTTCAGGCCGCGACAACAGGCTTGGCCGCAGATGCATGACATGCCCATGCACGTGCTTCCGGTATGCCGCGATCTCTCCGACCACCGCATGCGGAATCAAGGCCGCAAATGCAACTGACCAATCCTGATCGAAAACCACTGCCGCCAGCAGGTCGAAATCATTTTCGTCGAGATTACGGATGACGCCCAACTGGGTGGACCGGTTGTCCGAAGTCCGACGACGCCCCTTGATCTGGTAGCGCACGCCGCCCAACTGGGCATCAAAACCCTTCGCTGAGTTTGTCTCCAACTGCAACCCGAGACGCGACGAGACCAGCCACTCCGCATAGTCACCCGTTGGATTGTTCCTGGAGCGGAGTATCTTGCGGTCCTTCAACTCATCGAGAATCGCGCTCTGTGCAGTCAGCAGCGCAGTCACGGAAAAACGCGGCAAGTCATCTAGTCGGACAGCGCCAGCCGGGCGCACGACGATCCCGCCGAACCTCGCTTCATCGGCATGGCATTCGATGCCGCGGATGAAACAGCGGTGTGACGTGCTTGTCTCTCCGCTTGCCAGATAGACCGCCTCGAATCCACCGGTCAACCCGGTGTTCTGGAAATCAATAGGGCGACCTGCGCCATCAACCGCACCGGCGACACAGTCGGCGCAGATGTAATCGGGATACCGGCTGCTGGCGGGCTGGCCCTGTGCGCATAGGGGACATTGTTGGGAAACGTCCCCGGGCTCTGCGCTTGGTTGCATGAATGTCATTTCGAACAAAAGAACGTACCCTTCTGAAGTTAAATTACAGCTGTGCTTCCCTGCAACGCCCGCCCACGCAAGCCCTCATACAGCTGCCCCGGCCCCAACAAGATGTCGCGCAATCCGTCCCGGACCCGCTCAGACGCCAACGCCTGACTGCTCATGGTGTTGTGCACGTCGAGCGCGTCCATGATCGCGTGGAGCAGCGCGTTCTTGAGATCAGGTGAATTGGCGAATTGCTCCTTGCTGTTGCTTGCAGCCTGCTGCACCAGCGTGTCGTTCTCCAACAGCTTCCCTTTCAGAACCCCGTTGACGTACACCAGCTGATCGCCGCCCGTGAGCTGGCCCTCGAACAATCCGTTGACCTTCTCGATGATCTCGGCCAGATACGCCTGCTGCTTGTCCTGCACATGGCCACTACCCACGGCATCCATCGGCTGGAGCTTGTAGTCACCCTTGGCGTCCAGACCCATCGGCTGCCTGCCGCCGCTGCGCAGGGTGTGGTGTGTCAGCACCACCTTGGACAGATCCACCTCGTCGCGCTCGCGGCCAAACTCAATCAACGGGATAAGGAGCTTGTAGAACATGAAACGCTTCTCGATGTCGGTGTTGCCGTAATCGAACATCTGCGACAGGAACGAATACAGGCGGACGTAGGCGCCCATGTCGCCCTTGAACAGCATCAGTGCGTCCATGGCATCTTTCGCGGCTTTGGCGGCCACGTCGTCGTCCTTCTCTTCCGCGGCACTGCGCTCCTGCTGCGCGGCCTTGTAGCGCTTGAGTAGACGATCGGCGACGGGCGCCAGCGCAGAACTGAGTTGTCCCTGCGTACCAGCCGGGTCCAGCTCGATCTTCGCGACCCGCTCGACCTCGAACGTGTCGTAGTGCCCTGCGGCATCGAGCTTGGCGCGCAGGTCGTAGACGAGATTCGGATCAGTCGTCGCCTCGAGTTCCGCCGTCTCGTAATACGTCTTGAACGCCGTCAGGATTTCCCCCGCATCGTTGACGAAGTCGAGAATGTAAGTGGTGTCCTTGCCCGGGTGCGCGCGGTTGAGGCGTGACAGCGTCTGCACCGCCTGGATGCCGCCCAGCAGCTTGTCGACGTACATACCGCACAGCAGCGGCTGGTCGAAGCCCGTCTGGAACTTGTTGGCCACCAGCAGCAGATGGAACTCCGGCTTGGCGAAGGCCTCGCGGATGTCCTGTCCTTTTAGGCCCGGATTGAGCAGGCGGTTGGTCTCAGTGACGGGTTCCGGGTAACTCTCCGGGTCATCGACCTCGCCGGAAAACGCCACCAGCACGCCCAGCGGGTAGTTCTGCCGCTCGATGTAGCCGCGGATCGCCTTCTGCCAGCGCACGGCCTCCTTGCGGCTGCCCACAACGACCATTGCCTTGGCACGACCATCCAGCAGCGGCTGCACGTTCTCGCGGTAGTGCTCGACCACGAGCTGCACCTTGGCCGCGATGTTGTAGTCGTGCAGGCGCACCCAACGCATCAGCCCCTTCATGGCCGCCGAGCGCTCGACCTGCTTGTGGTCGATCTCCAGTCCGTCCGCCGCAAGGCGAAAGGCCAGGTCATAAGGTGTGTAGTTGCGCAGCACGTCGAGGATGAAGCCCTCCTCGATTGCCTGCCGCATCGAATACACATGGAAGGGCTGCGGCAACCCATCGGGTCCTGGTTGACCGAACAGCTCCAGTGTCTTGCTCTTCGGCGTGGCGGTGAAGGCGATGTACGTCAGCCCCTTGCCGCCGCTGCGGCCTTCCATCTGCGCGGCCAGCAGCGCCTCGGTGTCGATCTCGCCGCCGTCCTGCAGCTCGGCCCATTCCTGCGCGCTGAGCAACTGCTTGAGCTTGGATGCGGCCTCACCGGTCTGCGAGCTGTGCGCTTCATCTGCGATCACCGCGAAGCGCTTACCGTCGGTTGCCGCCAGTTCCTGCGCCTCCTTCATCGCCGCGGGGAAGGTCTGAATCGTGCAGACGATGATCTTCTTGCCGTCCGCCAACGCCTGCTTCAGCGCAGCACTCTTGCTGCCGCGCTCGTTGGTGATGGTTTCCACCACGCCGGTCGTGCGCTCGAAATCGAAGATGGCTTCCTGCAGCTGCGCATCCAGCACCGTGCGGTCGGACACCACCAGCACGCTGTCGAACAGTTTGGTGTTGGCGTCGTCGTGCAGGTCGGCGAGGAAGTGCGCCGTCCACGCAATCGAATTGGTCTTGCCGGAGCCCGCCGAATGCTGGATCAGGTAGCGCTGCCCGGCGCCCTTGGCGCGCACATCGGCCACCAGCTTCCGCGTCGCATCCAGCTGGTGGTAGCGCGGGAAGATCACCGAGGCCAGGCGCTTGCGGTCGTCGCGCTTGCCGATGAGGTAACGCCCGAGAATTTCCAGCCAGCTCTCACGTTCCCAAACCTGCTCCCACAGGTAGGCAGTCGCGAAGCCATCTGGGCTGGGCGCATTGCCCGCGCCGCCCGCATTGCCCCGGTTGAATGGCAGGAAACGCGTCGTCGCGCCTTCCAGCCGCGTGGACATCATCACTTCGGCCTGACTGACTGCGAAGTGGACCAGGGCGCCGCCGGGGAATGACAGCAACGGTTCGACCAGCCCGCCCTTGGGCTGCGGCACCCGATCGAAACGATACTGGTCCACCGCGTCGCCCACGCTCTGGGTGAAGTCGGACTTCAGTTCCGCGGTCGCCACGGCGATGCCGTTGACGAACAGCACCAGGTCCACGCAGTCGTTCGGATTGTTCGGCGAATGCTTGACCTGCCGCACCACGCGCAGGCTGTTGGCCAGGTAGTGCTGTTGGGTGACGGCATTCATCGCCAGCGCCGGCTTGAACTGCACCAGCGTCAGGGGCGACTTCAGCCCCACCATCTCCACGCCACGACGCAACACGTCCAGCGTTCCGCGCTCATCGATGTTCTTGCGGAGGCGCTCGGCCAGCCGCTGCCCCACCTGCAACCCGTGCGTTTTCGACAGCGCCTGCCAGCTTTCGGGTTGCGTCGCCTCGATCCACGCCAGCACGTCCGGCAGGAACAACGCGTTTGCACGATCGTAGTGCGCGGCGTCGCCTTCGGCGTACAGCCAGCCGTTGCGGCCCAGGTGTTCGCAGATCTCGCGCTCGAAGTGGTGTTCGCGGTGCAGGTTCATGCGGCCATGGCCCTCAGGCGTTCTTCCACGATGCCTGCCCGTTCAGGCTCGGCGACAAGCCCAGGAAGGGCGTTGAGGAAATCGGTGTTCGCGAGGAGGGCGGTGATCGCATTGCGGACGGCGTGACGCACGTCGCTCGGCGCGGCCGCCAGCTCGTCTGCGAATTCTTCGCGGCCGTCGACGATGTTGAGCACATCCTCGAGATCATGGCTCGCAAGGATGTCGCCGCCACCGCGACTGGCGAACGCCTCCAGCTTGGTCGCCACGAACGCAACGGCAGTGACCATGCGGATGGAAAGTCCGTCCGCCAGCATCACCGGGTTCGCGGTTGCCATCGCATACGGGTACCAGCGATTGGAAAAGCCCAAGACCGCAGGATCCACCGGCATCAGGTCGAACAGGATCCCGCTCTCCCGGTGCACCCAGCGGCAGATCACCGCGCTATCCATGTCCCGGGTGAATCCGCGCGCCGCTACCTGTTCCTCGATGCGATGAAAGCCCGCACGCGCGGCCTGGACGATCGCATCCACGTCCGTGGTTGCACGCACGCCTTCCGCGATCGGATCGGTGACGAGCAACCCCGCGACCGCCCCACCGAGGAAAACGACCTGCTCCCGCAGGTCACCGAGCGCTTCCGCTACGCGGGTCAGGGTCGGAAGGTTGGGATCATCCCTGCGCATCGCCGGCCTCCAGCTCCTTGCGTAACAGCTCCGCAGCCAGCGTGCGCTCGCGCGCACGCCCGGCCCGCAGTGCATCCTGCAGGGCGAGTAGACGGTGCAAGCCCGGATCCGCGAGCGCGGCCTGCGGCGCCGTTCGGTAAATCGGCGACAGGCTGGGGCCCTTCGCATCGCCTTTGGGATGCGCCCACACGGGCGCCTCACCCGGCGCGGCCGTAATGCGTCCTGCCAGCGGCTTGGTCCCGAATGAGGTCGGTACGCCTCGCTTGACCGGCCCTGGCAGCGCCGGCCAGACATAGCGCACTCCGTGCAGTGCGAACTCCAGCAGCGCCGGCCGAATAGGCGACCAGTCGCCTCGCCCGCGCGCCACCGCCAGACCGGCGGCGACCGCGCGCTTGACGCTGGCATGGACTTCCGAGGCGCTCATCGACAGCGCCTCGCCCAGCGCCGCGTAGGTCCAGCGCCGCTGGGGGTGCGCAGCGGCCTTGAACAGCACCAGCAGGTCCTGGGGTCGGAGTTCCATGGCCATATTCGGTATTCGCGAATTGCGAATATGGCTGGGTTGTTGCGCCAGGGCAAGCCTGATGTTGCCTCCAGCATGCCCATGCCCTTTTCCCGTGTCGCCGATCAGGCAACAACCGTCGCCTGATCGGCCACAACTGGCGTTTCGTCCAAGGCAGCATGACCCTGCTCGGCCAGAAGTCTCGCCGGATCCCAGACCCGGTCGGCCAGCTGCCGATACAAGGCATGTCGCTCGTCGAGCTCGATCTTGTGGAACTCCTCCATGGCCCGGAAAGGCAACCCGGCCTTCTCCACATAGGCGAGGAACCCCGGGTTGCGCTCGTAACACTGCTCGTTGAGCGACCACGCCAGCAGGTTCTGGCTGACGTAATGCTTGCGCTTCTTGGGATAGGTCAGGTCGCCATAACTGGCATTGAAGGTCTTGGGCAGCAGCAACAGATCCCCGAAGCGGTTGCGGTAATCGCTGAAGTCCGCCTGCGACGCAAACTCGTCCCGATGCCGCGCAAAGTGGTCCGCCCAAATGTGTTCGATCTCGTAGCGCCCACGCCCCTCCACCAGGTATTTCGCCGCGCTGCTATCCATGCCCGACGCGGATTCGAGGAAGGCCGTCATGCGTGCCAGCAGCACCTTGATGTAGCGCTTGGACCACTGATTGAGGACAAAACCGTCGAAGCCATTGCGGCGGCCATCGCTGGTGCCATCAAACGTGCAGCCCTGCTCGTCGAGCCGTTTGCCCAGTATTTCCACCAGTGGGGTCAACGCCAGGCCGCGGATGTCCCGCAGGATCAGGAATGCGGCGTACGACATCGCGCCGTAGGTCATGCTCAGGTAGTTCACCGCGCGCCTTGCCACCAGGATGTCGAGGAAGATCGCCACCGCGCGGATCTTGCGGTTGACCGTCTCGGGTGAGTCGGTGATCAGAAGCGGCGCCAGCAGCAGCGGATACTGCAGGGTGAAGTTGAAAGCGGCGACGTGATAGACCGGCTCCAATCCGGGTTCGGGCATGAGCGATGCTCGGCGTATGCGCTCGTACTGCCGGGTGTAGAACACCATGTCATCGTTTATGAAGCGGAAGAAGTCGGCGCCGCTCTTCAGACCCAGCTGGTCGGCATGGTCGCCCAGCCAGCGATGGAACTCGGTGCCGATGCGCTCAAAGTCCTTGTTCTCAGATCCAGTGCGGCGCTCGCGCACGCTGTTGGCGTAGCGCGCGCGCAGCCAGGCCTTGACCGCATCGGTGTCCTCGTCCTTGCCCAGCTTGCGCAATGCCTCGATGCGCTCGCGCCATAGCCGCGCCGCTTCATTGCGCTGGCCAATGTCGCTGATGTTGGCCAGCAGGTAGCCCTTGAGCATATCCAGCGGCGTCAGCGACAGGCCGCGATCATTCATGGTCTCGAAGATCGTGTAGGCGTCCTCGTCGGAGCCGGCGCTGATCTCGATCAGGTAGACCTTTTCGGTCAGCCAGTCGCAAAAGAACGGCAGCGCAGCCTCGTCGATGTCGTCTCCTTGCTCCTGCAGCAACTCGTCCAGGTCCTGGTAGCGGGCGACGATCGTCTGCACTGACTCGGAGGCGTCGCTCGTATCCGGGACCTCCCCATTGAACAGTGCCCACATGATCGCGCGGCGATCTTCCACGGCGATGTTGAAGGCACGCTCGCCGAAGCGCTCGGAATAGATCAAATCCTCCAGCGTCACCCGGTCCTTGCGCTCGCCTTGCCGGCGGTGCAGCAGGATCAGCAGCAACGTGATCGTGGTCAGGCGCTGCTGGCCGTCGACGATGAACTTCTGCCCGTCGCGCTCGCTGAGGATGATCGAGCCGAGGAAATAGTTTCCGTACTTCTCCACTGCGTTGCGCTGGTTGCCCGGGCGGTGCGAACCGAGGAACGCCTCCGTCAGGTCGTCGATCAACTCCTTGGTCTGCTTACGCTGCCAGCGGTACTCGCGCTGGTAGTAATCGATGCCGTAACGCTTGCCCTTGAGGATCTCGCTGATAGTGCGGGCCTTGCCGTCGATCGTTTTCATCCCAACCCCGTCATTCTGGAAACCACATTGACCAACACGCCTTCGCCCATTCGTAACGCCGCGCGGCCTGTGCGTACCAGCGGGGGCGGCGGCTCAGGCAGATCTGGCAGATAGACGTCGCAACCCGTCTTGAAATGGAAGTGCCTGGCCATGAACCACAGCTCGGCGGCAATCGCCTCCTCACTGGCGCCGGTGCCATGCAGGCGCACGTAACGCTCCAGCGCGAGCGTGGCGAGCTGGTCACCGTCGACCAGGGATTCGCGCTGAGGGTCACCTTGCCACTGGACACGGACGGTGCCGCGCTCTTCATCCCAATCGGATTCGTCCACCGGCCAGATCAGGGTGCCGTCCTGCAATGAACGGGCACAGCCGACGCCGTCCTGCTGCTCATACGCATATAGCGGCATCAGGTTGGCGAGAAAGGCGACGATGGCGGCGCTCTTGCTGGTCATGCGGCCTCGCGTTCGGCGACGAGGCCACGCACGTCAATCTTGCCGGTGACGGCAGCGGAGATCAGGGCGAAGCGACGCTCGACCAAGCATGTCGTTGCTTGATTAGCTTGAAGTTCGAGACTGCTAAATCGCGCGCGCATAACATCCAAGAACTCTACGATTCTCTCCTGCTCCGACAACGGAGGAATGTAAGTCTTGAATTTCTCAAATGCCGCATTCGGCAAGTGCGTCTGATTAATCCCGTCGTCGTAACTGAGGAAATGAGGATTTCTATCCAACAAGTAGTAGATAAACCGTGGATTGGCAGCGAACGTCGAAAGAATGCACACACGCTGATTTACTGCAAAAGCCTCATCGGTGTTCACGTAAAAGGCCTTGGCCAACGCCCTGCCTCCAGGCAAGTCGC
>JBBRHT010000039.1:0-12080 GCA_038222295.1 Lysobacterales bacterium | reverse complement strand
CGGACGTGGCGACGCCAGCCACGGCGAGGTGCACGTCGTGCGGCGCGTGGCCGGCTATAAGAAAATCCGTTACTACACCCACGAGAACATCGGCTACGGCCCGGTCAACCTGCCCGACCAGGAGCTGCACACCACCGCGGTGTGGTGGCAGTTGCCGCAGGCGGCGTTGCTCGCGTGGTTCGCCGGCCGCCAGGACGCGCTCGACGGCTTCCTCGGTGCGGGCTACGCATTGCACGTCGTCGCCACCGTCGCGGTGATGGCCGACGCGCGCGACCTGCAGAAGGCCATCGGCAATGGCGACGGCGCCTGGTTCGCGGCCAGCGACCAGGCCGGACGCGGCACGCTGAAGGGCATCGAGGGCAAGGACGTCGCATTGACCGAGGTGCAGCAGTTCGTGCCGACGGTTTACCTGTACGACAACTTCCCCGGCGGCGTCGGCCTGAGCGAGCCGCTTTGGGCGCGCCAGGCCGAACTCGTGCAACGCGCGATCGAACTGGTGCAGCGCTGCGATTGCACGTCGGGTTGCCCGGCATGTGTCGGCCCGGTGCTGGCGATCGATGAAGCCAAAACGGATGCGACGCCGAAAGCGCTGGCCTTGCGGGTGCTGGGCTTGTTCATGGACCCGACATGAGCCCGCGCCGTAATGTCATGGTGGCGTGGCGATGAGCGTCACCCTCGACAAGCTGTGCGCGCTGCGCCGACAGGCGGGCCATGCGCTAGCGGCGCCTGCGGAATCGCCGCTGGCCGCTGCGACCCGCCATCCGCTGCCTGCGCTGGCGCAGCGGTCCATTCCCGCTGCCAACGATCCGCTGCCGGCCGCCGATGCCATTGCCGCGCTGCGGCGCCTGCTCGGCGTGCGCGAACGGCGACCGGTCGCCGCGTTTGTCCGCAGGCCGGTGGATCGTGCCCTGCCCGGCGAGGAGATCGCACCAGGCTTGCGCCTGATCGAAACACGGATTCCATGCGTGCCACCAGCTGCCGCGCTGCCGCTCGCCTTCGCCCGGCGCGACGACCACGTCGATCCGCGCGCGTTGCTGTTCTTCGACACCGAGACGACGGGTCTGGCCGGCGGCACCGGCACGCGCGCCTTCATGATCGGTGCCGCCGACTGGCATGACGATCCACTGCATGGCGACGGCCTGCGCATCCGGCAACTGCTGATCTCCACGTTCGCCGCGGAGCCGGCGATGCTGCGGACGTTCGCGTCGTGGCTGCGGCCCGACACGGTGCTCTCCAGCTACAACGGCCGCTGCTACGACGCGCCGCTGCTGAAGACGCGCTACCGGCTGGCGCGCATGCGCGACCCGATCAGCGGCCTGGATCACGTCGACCTGCTGTTCCCGACCCGCCGCCGTTATCGCGGCACCTGGGAGAACTGCCGGCTGGCGACGATCGAGCGCGAACTGCTGCGCATCGTCCGCGAGGACGACCTGCCCGGATCGGAAGCGCCGGCGGCCTGGCTGTCCTACCTGCGTGGCGGCGCCGCGTGCAACCTGCGGCGCGTCGCCGCGCACAACCACCAGGACGTGGTGACGCTGGCGCTGCTGTTGTTGCGCCTGCACGCGGTGCATGCGGCCGACGCGCCGGCCGATGGCGGCGTTGACGCCAATGCAACGCGCAGGGCCTGATGCTCGGGCTCCCATCGTTTGCTGGACCCGCCCATGGCGCCTGCGCGATTCGCCTTCCCGATCGGCCTGATGCTGGCCCTGCCGGCCTGCGCCGGCACACCGCCACGACACAGTGACCCCATGCCGCCGTCACGCATGACCTGCAACGCCGATGCGGCGCAATGGGCGGTCGGCCAGCAGGCGACGACGGATGTCATCGAACGTGTCCGCAGCGACAGCCACAGCCGCGTGGTGCGCGTGCTGCATCCGGGACAGATGGTGACGATGGAATTCAGCCCGGAACGGGTGGACATCCGCGTCGACGAACAGGACGCCATCCTGGCCGTCACCTGCGGCTGAGCGGGTGCACCGACGCCGCCGCGTCGGTCAGATGCGATCGTCGATGCCAACGATGCCCGCCTGCTTGGCGCAGTGCGCGCAGCAATAGAACTTGCCGTCGTGTTCGACGCCGTGGCCGATGATCCGGCAATGGCAGTGGGTGCAGGTCGGAGCCAGGGCGTGGATGGCGCATTCGAAGGAATCGAACGTGCCTGAGGCGGTCGGCGTTTTCACGGTGAAGCACTTGTCGTAATCGTTGCCGCAGACATCGCATCGCGCCATGGCCTGGTCCTCGCTGACAGATGCCGCGAGTATCTGCATGGCCCCGGCCAGGGCTGGTGAAGCCGGGTCAGGGACCGAGCTGGCCGGTGTCCAGCAGCAGCGCTGCCAGCACGCGATCGCCGTCGGCCAGCAGTGTCGCGGGACTGAGCGCGAAGTGGCTGCGGACTACCGCCTCGCCGATGCACCATTCGCGCTCGTCGTCGCTGAATGGGCGCACGCCGCGGCTGACCTGCCGCAGTTCGTCGCCGGTCGGGGCGATGTCGCCGGGCGCCTCGGGGCGCGGCTTCGGCAATCCACCGCCGCGCTGGGCGGCCTCGATCAGCACACGGATGCGCCGCTGCGCCAGTTCGGATTCGCTTCCATGCGCGTCGGTACCATCCAGCGCCACGGCCGTCGACAACGCCTGGCGCAAGATCCCCAGTTCGTCCTGCAAGGCTGCACAGCCGGCCTGCAGGTCGGCATGCGCGCCGTCGCGCTCGCCCTGCATCTGCCTGAGCTGTGCCTGCAGGCGCACCAGCTCGGCGTTCGGATCGACGAAGGTATCGGCGTGCAGGCGTTCGCGCACGTCACGTCCCAGCTCTGCGTAAAGCTCGGGATGGGTGAAGTGCAGTTCGCGCGCCACCTGTTGCCAGGCATAGGCGACCTGCTGCGCGGAGAAGGTCTGCGGCGCACTGGGCACTTCCCTCTCCGTGTCCTCGGCCTTGCTCATGCCAATGATGTTTTCGTCCATGCGCGCGCGCAGCGGACTGTTCTCGAATTGCGGATCCGCGCGGCGCAGCGCCGCGCGACAATCCAGCAACAGGTTGCGCAGGTCCTTCATCGATGACGTCCGTGCCTGGATCCAAGGCTTGTATCAGGCCATAGCGGGCAGTCGCTTGTCCCTGCCCGCGCGCACAACAGCGCACGCTGGCGACTCGCGCGGTCCGCGCGCTGGCATACGCGGCCGCCTGGAAACCGCGGTGCCCGTGCGCGCGGCACGCAGGCTCGCGGCACGCCGGGCCGCCGCCTGCTTCAGGAAGCGCAACGCCGCCGCCTCCCATTGGCGCTCCCCGCGCGCGGATGCGCCGGCCTGCTGGACGCGGCCCTCGCGCCAGCCGGCGAGTACCGCCGGGTCGATGTACGCCCTGCGGCAGACCGCCGGGGTATTGCCCAGCGCCGTCGCCACCTCGCGCACCACCGACGTCTCGATCGCGGCCAGCGCGCGCTCGCCCGCCGGCTCGCCGTCGGCGCGGTCGGGCAGCGCGGTGCGGGCAAAACGCTGGAACGCCGCCAGCGTGCCGCCCCAGGTACGGAAATCCTTGGCGCTGAAATCAGCACCCGTCGCGCCGCGCAGGTAGTCGTTGACCTGGCCGGAATCGACCGGGACGACATTGCCGTCGTCGTCGCGATACTGGAACAGCGCCTGCCCCGGCAGCTGCTGGCAATGCCGCAACAGGCGCACCAGGCGCGCGTCGTCGAGCACGACGTCATGGTCCTGGCCACCCTTGCCGCGAAAACGGAAATGCGCGCGTCCACCGCGCACGAACGCGACGTGGCGGTTGCGCAACGTCGTCAGCCCGTAGGAGCGGTTGCTGCGCGCGTACTCGGGGTTGCCGACGCGGATCAATGTCTCGGCCAGCACCGCGACCACGATCGCCAGCACCTTGTCGCGCGGGAAACCACTGGCTTTCATGTCGCGCTGCAGGCGACGGCGTAGTCGTGGCAATGCTTCGCCGAACCCGATCACGCGATCGAACTTGCCGTGGCCGCGCACGATGCTCCACTGCGCGTGATAGCGGTACTGCTTGCGTCCGCGCGCATCGCGGCCGCAGGCCTGCAGGTGCCCACGCGGATGCGGGCAGATCCAGACAGCGGTCCAGGCCGGCGGAATCGCCAATGCGCGGATGCGTTCGAGCGTCGCCGCGTCCTCGACCGGGTCGTCGTTGGCGTCGAGGTAAGCGACCCCGTCGCCTGCGTGCTCGCGCCGCAGGCCCGGCGTGGCGTCGCTGACGTATCGCAACCCGGCGTCGCTCGCCGCCTGCGCGGCCGCCTCGGCCGGCGCTGGGGACCCGGTGACACGGCTGGACTGTCTCATCGATGCGAGCATTGCGGTGACGGCGTCAACGCCGTGCAACGATTCACCCGGCCTTCGCGCGATGGCCAACGATCATCGGCTGATGACCGACGCCATCGCCACGCATTGCACGCCATGGACGCAGGCGCGCCGCCCTTGAGCGCGCAGCCTCCTGCCGGCGATGGCGGATGGCTGCGCGTGACCCTGTACGACGCCGACCACGCCGACCGCTCGCTCGCTGCCGATGCGATCGATATCGCGGCGCTGTCGGAGCGGCAATTGTTGTGGATCGACGTCGACATCGGCGATGCGGAGTCCATCGACGACGCCACCGTCGCGCGCTGGGCGAGCCTGGCGCAACGACTCGACCTGGGCGCGGACGGCGAGCAGGTACTGCGCGAGCTCAACGGCACCGCCCGCCTGCAGAACTTCGGCGAATGGTTCCTGGTGCAGGTGATCGCGGTGGAACACGGCGGCGCCTTGAAATTCCGCGGGCGACGGTTGGCGATCATCTGCGGGGACAACCGCGTTGTCAGCATCCATCGCGGGCCGGCGGACTTCATCGAGCGGCTGCGCGAGCGCGAACGCGCCGAAACGCGCATCGGCAGCCTCAGTGCCGAAGGCTTCACCGCCTCGTTGCTGGACTGGGTGGTCGAAAGCTACCTGCACGCGGTGACGGATTTCGAGGCCGCTGTGGATCGCCTGGAGGTCACCGTGCTGGCGCGCACGGTCAATCCCGACAGCCTGCCGGAGCTGGCGAGGTTGCGGCGCGGTGCCTCGCGCCTGCGTCGGATGCTGGCGCCGCATCGGCACGTGTTCGATGCGCTGGCGCGACCGGACTTCCGACCCGATGATAGCGGTGTGGCCGATCGCCACTTCCGCGCGCTGGAGCAGCGTTTCGAGCGGGCGATGGATGCGGTGGAGAACACCCGCGACCTGGTGGTCGGCAGTTTCGAGCTGTTCACCACGCGCATGGCGCAGCGCACCAATGACACGATGCGCACGCTGACCTTCGTCACCGTGCTGCTCGGCTCGCTGGCGATGATCGCGGGCGCCCTTGGCATGAATTTCAAGGCGGGATTCTTCGATAGCGCCGACACCGGATTCTGGACCGCCATCGGCGCGATGGCGTCGATCGTGCTGGTCGCGGTCGGAATCGGGCGCTGGCGCCGCTGGTTCTAGGACTCGTGCAGGGCGCGTGGTGACGCGTCAGTGCAATGCTTCGACTGGCTGCGCGCTGGTCGCGGGCGCGCGCGCATGGCGCCACGCGATCAGCCAGGCGCAACCCAGCAACAGCGCCGCGATCAGGAACGGCGCGCCGGGAAGATGCAGCGGCGCACGATCGCCGATGAACAAGCCGAAGGAGCCGGCGAAGATCGCCGGGCCGATGATGCCGCCCAGGCTGACCAGGCTCATCAAGGCGCCCTGGACGCGTCCCTGCACGTCGCTGCCGACCTGGCGCGTGATCAGCGCCTGCGTCGACGGCGAGGCCAGGCCCCAGATCGCCGACACCGGGATGCCGAGCAGGAACACCCAGCCGCTGCCGGCGAACGCATAGATGCCGAAGCCCGCGACGCCGCAGGCAAGCCCCAGCAGCAGCGTGCGGCGTTCGCCCAGCCACGGGACGATCCTGCCAACCAGTCCGGCCTGCACGATCACGCTGCACACGCCCACCGCGGCCAGCACCCAGCCGACTTCGCGCGGACCCCAGCCGTAACGGTAGTCGGCGAACAGCACGAAGATGCTCGGATACACGTAATGCGCGAGGTTGGCCAGGAACACCACGGCCGCCAGCCCGAATACCTGCGGATAGCGGCGTAGCAGCACCATCGCACCCAGCGGATTGGCGTGCGACCAGTCGAACGAGCGCGCGCGTTTTTCCGGCGGCAAGGACTCGGGCAGCACGAACAGGCCATAGCAGAAGTTCAGCAGCGCCAGCCCGGCGGCGAACCAGAACGGCAGTCGCAGCGAGATCGCGCCGAGCCAGCCCCCGAGCAGCGGGCCGACGATGAAGCCCGCCCCGAACGCCGCGCCGATCAGGCCGTAGCTCTTGGCGCGCTTGTCGGCGCTGGTGATGTCGGCGACATAGGCATTGGCGGTGGTGAAGCTCGCCGAGGTGATGCCGGAGATCACCCGGCCCACCAGCAGCCACGGCAATGCGTTCGCCAGCGCCATGAAGCAGAAATCAAGGCCCAGCCCCAGGCACGACAGCAGGATCACCGGGCGCCGTCCGTAACGATCGGACAGGGCGCCCTGCACCGGCGAGGAAAAGAACTGGATCGCCGCGAACACCGTGCCGAACACGCCGATCCAGTACGCCGCGTGCGCGGTGTTGCCGCCGGTGAAATCCTCGATCAGGTGCGGCAGCACGGGAATGATCAACCCGAACGACAACACGTCGATCAGCACCGTGAAGAAGATGAAGACGAGCGCCGCGTTGCGCCAGCGCTGGACGGAACTGTTCACGATGCCTACGCGGTCGACAGTGGGCCGCGCATTCTAGCTGGCGGGATACTGCTGCTTCCCCCGCCAGTCGCGCGCCCGCGCGAAGCAGCTGTTCAAAGCGCCTGCAGCAGGCGCAGGCCGAAGCGGTCGTCGTCGTCGTTCCAACGCGCGGTGACGTTCAGGCCCGCCGCCAGCGCCAGGTCGGCAAAGCCGGCATCGGTGTACTTGTGGCTGTATTCCACCAGCATCTGCTCGCCCTGGGCGAAGGCGAAGCGCTGCCCGGCCACGTGCACGACCTGCGCGCGCTCGCTGACCAGGCAGGTCTCGATGCGATGTCGCTCGCGTGCATGCACGGCGCGATGGCGGAAGCCGTCGAGGTCGAAATCGCTGCCGATCTCACGATTCAGCCGGGCCAGCAGGTTGAGGGTGAAGGCGGCGGTGACGCCGGCCGCGTCGTTGTAGGCGGCCTCGAGCGTGGCCGTGTCCTTGTCCAGGTCGATCCCGATCAGCGCACGCCCCTGCGGCCCCATGGTCTGGCGCATCGCCGCCAGCAGCGCAACGGCGTCGCCGCGGTCGAAATTGCCCAGCGTCGAGCCGGGAAAGAAGACCAATGCCGTGCGCGGTCCCCGGCGCGGTTCGGGCAGGTCCACCGGCTGGGTGAAGTCGGCGCAGACCGGCAGCATCTCCACCCGTGGAAACTGTCGCGCCAGGCGCGCGGTGGTATCCAGCAGGGTCGCACGCGAGATCTCGATGGGCGTGTAGGCGACCGGGTCGTCCAGGCCTTCGAGCAGGCGTTCGGTCTTGCGCCCGCTGCCGCTGCCGTACTCGACCACGTGCGCGCGCGCCCCGATGGCGTCGGCGATGCGTTGCATGCGCGCATCCAGCAACCGCGTCTCCACGCGCGTGAGGTAGTACTCGGGCTGCTGCGTGATCTGCTCGAACAGGGCCGACCCGCGCGCGTCATAGAAATACTTCGACGGCAGCCGCCGCGGTGTCCGCGACAATCCGGCGAGGACATCGGTGGTGATGTCGTCGGCGGTCGGCCGCAGGTCGGTCAGCCGGACCTGGGCCTGTTGCAGCGCGACGCTCATGGCGCGTCCCTGGCCAGGCGCAGGCCGGAGAACTGCCAGCGGTCGGGCGCATGGAAGAAGTTGCGGTAGCTGGCGCGGACGTGGTTGCGCGGCGTGGCGCAACTGCCTCCGCGCAACACGCATTGCCCGCTCATGAACTTGCCGTTGTATTCACCCAGCGCGCCGGCCATCGGGCGGAATCCCGGGTACGGCAGGTAGGCGCTGGCGGTCCATTCCCACACGTCGCCGTACAGCTGCTGCAGGCGCGCGTGCGCATTCGCCGCCGACTGCGGCTGCAGCACGCCGCTGTCGAGGAAGTTGCCGACGACGGGCAGCCCACTGGCGTGTGATTCCCATTCGGTTTCCGTCGGCAGGCGTGCACCGGACCAGCGCGCGTAGGCGTCCGCCTCGTAAAGGCTGACGTGGCAGACCGGTGCATCAGGATCGATCCGATGCATGCCGGACAGGGTGAACGCGTGGGTGAGGTCGGCGTCCCAGTACAAGGGTCGCGACCAGCCCTGCGCCTGCACCGTCGCCCAGCCATCGCTGAGCCATGCGGCCGGATCGCGATAGCCACCATCCTCGATGAAGGCGCGGAACTCGGCATTGCTGACCGGTCGCGATGCCAGCGCGTGCGCGGGCACCAGCACGCGGTGCCCGGGTGACTCGTTGTCATAGGCGAACGCGCTCGCGTCGGGCCAAGCCGGCGCGCCGACATGGGCGAGATGTTCGTCGCTGTCGACCCAATGCAACGGCGCGGTCGAGCCGGTCGCCTCGTGCAGGTCGTCGCGGTAGGCCGGCCGCAGCGGGTTGCGCCACAACGCATGCTTGATATCGGTCAACAACAGCTCCTGGTGCTGCTGCTCGTGATGGGTACCGAGCAGCACGCGCCGCTGGGCTTCGTCGTCGACCCGGCCGGTGGCGAATGCGCGCTCGATGCGCAGGTCGATGCACGCGCGGTAATCGAGCACCTGTTGCAGCGACGGCCGCGACAGCAGGCCGCGCTGCGGACGCGGATGCATCGGCCCGACCGACTGATAATAACTGTTGAACAGTTCGTCCCAGGCCGGCTCCCGCGCGCGATAGCCCGGCTGCAGCGCCAGCACGAAGCGCTCGAAGAACCAGGTCGTGTGCGCCAGGTGCCATTTGGCCGGACTGGCATCGGGCATGCTCTGCACCATCGCATCCTCGGCCGAGAGCGGCGCAGCCAGCACCATGCTGGTGGCGCGGACCGCGCGATAGCGCGCAAGCAGGATCTCGGCGGACATGCGCGCGGACGCGACGAGGTGGGTAGCGGATTCGATCGGTCGCGGGAGCGGGTTCATCGGGGCGAGGATACTGAGCGCCGCGATTGGCGACGTGACGTTCGCGTGACGCGCTTGTGGTCAGGATGGCGTCATGCACGATGCGCTCGCAGTTACACCGTCCGATGCCGCACAGGCGGAAATGTTCTGCCTGCCCGATGGTGTCGTGTACCTGGACACCGCGGCCCATGGGCCGCGCCTGCGCGTGGTGCAGAACGCCGCGCAGCGCGCGCTGGATGCGGGCGTCGCGCCGTGGCGATTGGGCGATGCAGACTGGCAAGCGTCCATCGAGCGCGTGCGCGGTCTCGCCGCCGACTGTTTCGATGGCGACGCCGACGCGGTGGCGCTGGTGCCCTCGGCGGCCCATGGCATTGCCATCGCGGCGCACAACCTGCCGCTTGCGCGCGGCGAGGGGGTGCTGGTGACGGCGGGCGCGTTTCCCTCGCAGGTGCTGGCCTGGCAGCAGCGTTGCCATGCGGTCGGCGCCCGCATGGTGGAGCCGCGGCCGTTGCCGGGTGAGTCGACGAGCGATGCGGTACTGCGGTTATTGGACAGCGATGCGCAGATCCGCGTGCTGTCCCTGGCCCATGTCGACTGGCGCGACGGCAGCGTGCTCGACCTGGACCGGATTGCAGTGCATGCGCACGATCGAGGCGCGGCGCTGGTGCTCGACCTGAGCCAGAGCCTGGGCGCACTGCCCGCACGCATCGCGCAGTGGAAGCCGGCGTTCGCGGTGTCGGTGGGCTACAAGTGGCTGCTCGGACCGAGCGGGATGGCATACCTGTGGGCGGATGCGACGTGGCGCGAGCGTGGCATACCAATCGAGCAGCATTGGCTCGCGCGCGACCCGGGCGCGGTGTGGCGTGGGGATGCGCAGCGACCTGCCGCGTGGCGTCCCGGCGCGCGGCGCTTCGATGCTGGCGGCGTCGCCGATCCGCAGCGACTGGCCATGGCGGAAGTGGCGTTGCAGCAGGTCGCACGATGGCAGATCGCCCGCATCGCGCCGTCGCTGCAGGCGCGCACGGCTGCGCTCGCCAGCGCCTTGCGTGCCCTGGGCCTGTCGTCGTGGCTGGCGCCCGATGCGCACGCACACATCCTCGGCGTGCGTCCGCCCGCGGCCTGCCTGGACGCCATTGCCGCCGCACTGTCGCGCGCCGGGGTGATCGTCACGGTGCGCCAGGGTTGCGTGCGACTGGCCCCGCACCTGAATGTCGGTGTCGGCTCGGCCGCCATGGTGGCTGACGTGCTCGGCATGGTCGCGCGCGACTGACGTCGCGCGTCGACACGCCATCACCGCGTGGCGGACTGCCCGGGCGCCGGCAACGTCGGCGCCGCCTCGTGCTGGCTGTCCGGATCCTCGCGAAAGTTGTGCGGCAGGCTGTTGTGGATCGCCGTTGCCGCGATCGCCGCGTGGCCGACGGCAACGCTGATCTGGTTCAGCGCGCAGACCACGTCGCCGATCGCGTACAAACCCGGGATGCTGGTCTGCTGCTCGCCGTCGACGATGAGTTCGCGGTTCGCGTCCAGCTGCGCGCCGAGCGCCGCGGCCAGCTCCGATTGCGCGGCGCCGCCCAGCACCGGGTAGACGCTGTCATAGCGGTCCTGGCTGCCATCGTCGAATTCCACGATGCAGCCGTGGCCGTCGTGGCGCATGCGTCTGGCGACCGGACGCACCGCGACCCGCGCCGCGCGCGCCAATTCGGCGCAATCGGCGGATGGTTCACCGGCCTGCACCGGAATCGCGTCGACCCGCCGCGAAAACGTGCGCAGGAACACCGCGTGGCGGATCGCCTCGTCCACCGGTGCCAGTACCGCCAGGCGCTCGTCGCTGGCTTCGTAACCGTCGCAGACCGCGCACAGGCGCAACGCGCCATCGGCGATCGCCGCTTCCAGCCCATCGCCTTCCAGGGTTGGCATGCGATCGACGATGCCGCTCGCCAGCAGGACGTTGCGCGCCTGCCAGCCGTGACCGTCCGCGTCGCTGGCGATGAATCCGTCGCCATGGCGCTGCAGCGACACGATGCGGCCGCGTGTGATCCGCGCGCCGTAGCCCTCGGCCTGTTCGCGCAACTTGCGCAGCAGCGCCGGGCCAGCGACACCGAACGGAAACCCCGGGCAGTTGTGGCTTTCAGGTATCCATCGCGCGCGGCTCTGGCCGGCGTCGACCACGGCAATGCGCCGCAGGAAGCGCACCAGGTAGGTCGCCGCGGTCAGGCCGGCGGGTCCGGCACCGATGATCAGGCAGTCGAGCGCGCCGGGTTCCGGGGGCGGCTCATCCAGCGGGTCGCTTTCGGGCGCGGCATTCACGCCGCGCAGTGTCGACGCGGCATCGCCATGCCGGCGTGACGGGCGCATCGCGCCCGGTGGCGATCAGCGGCCCGGGCCGACGTCGATGAACTGCAGGAACTCCATGCGCGTGCGCGCGTCCTCGCGGAACGTGCCCAGCATCTTCGAAGTGATCATGCTGACGCCACGCTTGTGCACGCCGCGCGTGGTCATGCATTCGTGCGCGCCCTCGATCACCACGCCGACGCCACGCGGCTGCAGCACGTCGTTGATGCAGTCGGCGATCTGCGCGGTCATCTTCTCCTGCACCTGGAAGCGGCGCGCGTAGGCTTCGACCACGCGCGCGAGCTTGCTGATGCCGACCACCTTGCCGTCGGGCAGGTAGCCGACATGCGCCTTGACGATGATCGGGGCCCTGTGGTGCTCACAGTGACTCTCGAACTCGATGTAGCGCAGCACGATCAGCTCGTCGTAGCCGGCAACTTCCTCGAAGGTGCGTGCCAGGTAATCGCGCGGGTGCTGGCCGTAGCCGCTGAACCAGTCGCGGTAGGCCTTGACCACGCGTTTGGGCGTGTCCAGCAGGCCTTCGCGCGCCGGATCCTCCCCGGCCCAGCGCAACAGCGTGCGCACGGCCTCCTCCGCGGCGGCGGGGGTCACGCGGTCGGTGTCTTCGGGCAGCGGGGCGTCGCGCATG
>JBBRHT010000038.1:0-12206 GCA_038222295.1 Lysobacterales bacterium | reverse complement strand
GCATCGTCAACATCAGCTCGGTCAATGGACAAACCGGCCAGTTCGGCCAGACCAACTATTCGGCATCCAAGGCCGGCATGCATGGTTTCACCATGGCCCTGGCGCGCGAGGTGGCGCGCAAGGGCGTCACGGTCAATTCGGTGTCACCCGGCTACTGCGAAACCCCCCTGGTGCTCGCGATGCCAGAGGAGATCCGCGCCCGCATCGTGCAGGACGTCCCGGTGGGCCGCCTGGGTCGGCCCGGGGAAATCGCCCGCGTCGTCGAATTCCTCACCGCCGACGAGTCCGGTTTCATCACCGGTGCCAACCTGGCCGTCAACGGCGGATTGTTCATGAGCTTCTGAGGAGCGCGCGCAGCGCCGGTCACGGCGCAGCGGCAGCGCTCCCGGATGACTTGCAGAAGCGTGACTGGTAATCGAGCGCCTTCGGCATCAGCGCCTGCAGGTTCTGGATGCGCGTGCCCGGATTGGGATGGGTCGATGCGAACTCGGGCTGGCCGCCGCTGCTGGCCTGCGCCATGCGTTCCCACAGCGGAACGGCTTCACGCGGGTTGTAGCAGGCCGCCGCGGCCAGCATCAGTCCCATTTCATCGGCCTGGGTTTCCTGCTTGCGCGCATATGGAAGCGCATGCCCGTAACCGTAGACGGCCATGACGGCCTGCATCTGGTTCTGGTCCATGCCGCTGGCGGCGCCCGCCATCTGGCCGATCTGCTCCAGCTTCTGCTCCGTCAGGCGCTGCGCACCGTGTCGCAGCAGCGCGTGGGAAATCTCATGTCCCAGCACGACCGCCATCGCATCGGCGTTCTGCGCCACGGGGACGAGCCCGGTATAGACCGCGATCTTCCCGCCGGGAAGGCAGAACGCATTGACCTGGTCGGACTGCAGCACGTTGACGTCCCAGTCGAACGACTTCTCGACATGCGGCGCCTGCATCCCGTGCTCGCTGGCCAGTGCATCCTCGACCTCGGGGATCCTGGCGATGAGGCGCTGGGCGACTTCGTGCACCTGCTGGGCGATCTGCGAGTTGGGATCCAGCGGCTGTTCCTGGGTGAGGATCTCCCGGTAGGCCTGCAGTCCGAGGGCCTTTTCGTCCTGGGGCGAGATGTTCTTGTCGATGACGACTTTTTCGCCGGTCAATGCATCGGTGGTGCGATTGGAAAACCAGTAGTAGCCCGCGTAGGCGGCGAACAACACCAGCACCCATACCCGCAATCCACCAAAACCGAACCCGCGGCGCGTCCCTGTTGGATCCTGTCGCATCGTGGTTCCCCTAGATGATGAATACCGCCGTCATGTCACGGCGCGGGCTCATATTTCGCGAACGACGCGAAAACCGATGCGTGCATTCGTGGCCTCGGCGTCCAGCGGCGCACGCCACGCGGACCGTGTCTGTGCCGGTGAGCTGGCCCAACTGCCGCCGCGGATCACGCCCATCCGGCACCCGGGGTTCAACCACGCCGCCCCATCGTCAGGCGCACGCCGGTAGCTGTCATGCCAGCAATCAGCGACCCATTCACTGACATTGCCAGCAAGGTCGTGAAGATCGTATGCATTCGCCCTGAAATGGCCGACCGGCACAGGACCCCAGAAGCCATCGCCGTAGCCTGCGTATGCGTTGCTCCAATGCCGATCGCCCGGGGACGTGTCCTTTTCCCCGGCAATGTTTTCAGTGCCCGGCGGCGGCGATCCATTGCCCCAGGGGTAGCGCCCGCTGCCGCCGGCACGCAAGGCGTATTCGAATTCCGCCTCGCTGGGCAGGCGGTAGCGCTGGCCGCTCTGCGTGGCGAGCCAGTCGACGTAGGCCTGCGCGTCGCGCGAGCTGACGAACACGACCGGAAGCGATCCGTCGGAGGGGCTGCCGTCGTACGCCGACTGCCAGTCCACGCCACCCCGGCGGACGAAATTGCCGCTGCGCTCGTCGTACACCATTGCCTGCCCGCGTCGCGTCGCCGTGGGCCGATACCCGCTCGCACGGATGAAGTCGCGAAACTGATCCACGGTGACTTCGGTCCGCGACATGGCAAAGCCACGCGCGAAACGCACGTAATACGCCGGCTTCTCGACATCGCCGGCATCGTCGTCCTCATCCGCGGCGCCCATGCGAAACCCACCGTGCGGCACCACCACCATCTCGGGGCTGCGCGCGCCCAGTTTCAGCCCGTCGGTGAAATGCTGGCCCGGACGAAACTGTCCGTAATGCGTCACCTGGTCGATGCGCTGCCGCAACTCGGCCACGGCGCCGTCGGCCGGGTCCGCGATGCGCAGCATCTGCGTCAGCTTGCCGCGCGCCACCGCAATTCCCTTGGGCAGCAGCAATGCCTGCATGCCTTCGTCATGAAGCTGGTCGACGCGCACGCTGCGGATGATGGCGATGCGCGTGCGGGCATCGGCGATCGTGCCGGCGTCATGGCGAATCGCGGACGCGACGGCGAGCCAACCCGATGCCGACGCGAAATCTTCCTTGCGGGCGGCGTCTTCGGCCCTGCGGATCAACCCGCTCTCCACCGCTGCCAGCCCCTGTGTTGCGCGTGCCTGGCCCGGCTGCAAGCGCAGTGCGCTACGCAGTTTCGGCAGGGCGCCGCCGTGCCCGGACTCGCCCAGCCTCCCGGCCCGCAGGTCTTCCTCGGCCTGCCGGTTGAGATCCCACAGTTGATCGGCCTTGTCGACGCGACGCAGGTATTCGCGCACCGCATCGTCGTCGGGAGCAGCGGTCCTGGCTACCGCGGCGACCTGGTGCGCGCTGCGCAGTGCAGGGATATCGTCGCCGGACGTCGCCAGGAAACGGTCGCCGGCGGCAAGCAGGGCATCGAGCGCATGCCGCAGACCGCTTCGCGCAATGGTGTCGGGCTCCTGCTTGACCAGCGCCATGTATAGCGGGATGGCCGCATCGGCATCTTCATAGAGATGGCCGGCAGCCAGCGCGGCGGTGGCTTTCGCCAGTCCTTCCTTTCTTCCGGCCGGCAATTGCACGGCGGGCGCCCGCCACGTGAGCGATTCGGCGATCCGGTCGTCACCCTGGATCGTGACGCGGCCGGTGCGTTCGGTCGCGGCCCCGCGGGTCGATGGCGCATCGGCGTCGCGCGAACAGCCTCCCACCAACGCCGTGCCCAGGATGGCCGCCGCCAGGGTGCCGCGCAATGCAACCATGAACGGAACACGCAAGGACACTCTCCATCCCTCGACCGAGGACAGCCAGCGCCAAGTTAGGCCATTGTCGCCGCCCGCGGCAACCCGCACGTCCGGTGTTGGACAATCCGCGCGCCACCGTTAGGCTCTTGGGCCGCAGCCCAGGGAACTCCCCATCGTGGAATGGATCACCGACCCCGCCCAGCTCCGTTCGCAGCTCGCGACTGCCTCCTCGCGGGTGGGACTGGACACCGAATTCATCCGGGAACGCACCTGGTGGCCGCAACTGGCGCTGGTGCAGGTGGCGATCGAGCACGACGATGTGTCCGCTCCGCGGATCCTGCTGGTCGATCCACTGCTGCCCGGCATGTGCGAGGCGCTGGGCGACATGCTGGTCGACGCCTCGGTGACGAAGGTGATGCATAGCGCCAGCGAAGACCTGGTCGCGCTGAAGCATGCGTGTGGCGTGGTGCCTGCGCCGCTGTTCGACACGCAGATCGCGGCCGCGCTGGTTGGCGTCGGCGCCGGCGTCGGATACCAGCGCCTGGTGCAGGAGACGCTCGGCGTCGCACTGGAAAAGGGAGAGACGCGATCGGACTGGCTGCGTCGTCCGCTGTCGCCCTCGCAACTGCAGTACGCCGCCGATGACGTCCGGCACCTGTTCCTGCTGCACGATGACCTGGCCGCGCGGCTCGATGACCTGGGACGGCGCGACTGGCTGGAGGAAGACTGCCTCAGGCTGGTCGGCAACGCGCAACGCGACGATCTCGAGCCCTGGCCGCACCTGGGCCTGCGCTCGGCGCAGTATCTCGACGCCGATGCACAGATTCGCCTGCTGCGCCTGCTGCGCTGGCGCGATGCCTACGCGCGCGACAACGACCGTCCGCGCACCTGGATCCTGGAGAGCGAATTCGCCGCGTTGCTGGCGCGCGCGCCACCCGGCGACCTGCCATCGCTGCAGTCGCAGCTCGATGCGCAGCCCAAGGCACCTCGCAAGCTGGCGTCCGCCATCTGGGCCGCACTGCACACCCCTTTGGCCGATGAATCCGACGCACCCGCGATCAGCACGGAGGAGCCAGACAAGAATGCGTTGCGCAGGCTGCAGCAGGCTGTCGCGGCGCGCAGTGCCGAGCTCGGCCTTCCGGATGGCGTGCTCGCCTCGCGCCGCTGGCTGGAACCGCTGCTCGGCGGCAAGGACTGGCCCGGACCGCTGTCCGGTTGGCGCCGCGGCCAACTGGAGCCGTCGCTCGCACCACTCCTGCCGCCGACTGGCGGCAGCCGCGACCCGTCCGTATAATCCGCAACCTCGTGGGGCGGTAGCTCAGCTGGGAGAGCGTCGCGTTCGCATCGCGAAGGTCAGGGGTTCGATCCCCCTCCGCTCCACCACTCGCTGCCGGCAGGTCGCGAATCCCGCAAGCCCGGCCGCAATGCCGGGTTTTTTGTTTCCGCCGCCTGGTATCCAGGATCGCGCCGAATGCCGGCTCGCGACGAGACGCGCAGGTGCCAACGCATCGCCCACTGTGGACAGCTTCAGCCAATGCCTGTCGGGTTGACGTCGGTCAATTGCAACAGGGTGCCTTCCGGATCATTGTTGCAATCCAGACCAGCTTGCGTCCTTCGAGGAGAGCTCCATGCGGATCCTTCTGGCGGTTGATGGCAGCCAATCCGGCAACCGCGCCGCGCGCCACGTCGCCAAGCTCTCGTCGGCGCTTGCCGAGAAGCCGCACGTCATCCTGGTCAACGTCGACGAGCCGCTGATGCGAACCGTCTCGGTGGAACTCGGCGTGCAGGGAACAGCCCGCTACCATGCGGAAAACGCCAACTTCGCGATGAAATCCGCGCGCGCGGCGCTCAGGAAGGCCGATGTGGACTTCGAGGAACAGATGCTGGTGGGCAACCCGGCCGAATCCATCATCAAGGTTGCCAGGTCGTCCAGGAGCCAGTTGATCGTGATGGGCTCACACGGGCGCAATGTGCTCCAGAGCGTCTTCCTGGGTTCGGTGACCATCAAGGTACTGGCGCATTCGACCATCCCGGTGACCATCATCCGCTAGGATTTCGCGCCGCGACGCTGGTCAAAGCAGCAGTTCGTGGATCAGCTGGGACGCGTCGTCCGGGTCCACGTGGTGCAGGAAGCCCAGATCGCCGGCGAGTTCCGTCATCCGGACGTTTTCCGCCGAATCGACCGAGTACATCCGATGGATTCCGCGTGCGCGTGCGACCTCGATGAGATGCTTCATCAAGAGCGTCCCCAGCCCCTTGCCTTGCCAGTCATCGGTCACGGTCACCGCGCACTCGCAGACGTCGCCGGCGGTGTTGGCGCTGTAGCGCCCCGCGCCGACGATCCGTTCGCGCGAGTCCTCGTGGGTGACGGCCGCAAAGGCAACGTCGTGGACGTTGTCGACTTCGGTCAATTGGTCGAGCAGGCGATCGCTGGGGCGGCACACCTGCCCCAGGAACCGGAAACGCCGCGATTGCGGCGACAGCCCCTCGATGAATGCACGCTCCCCTTCCCGGTCCTGCGGGCCCATGGGCCGGATGACGACGTGGCTTTGGTCACGCAGCGTTTCCGACCAGCGTGGATAGTCTGCGGCGTGCGTGTTGTTCAATCCGGATGCCGTGATGTTCATGGCTGGTCTGCGATGGGTGGGTACCCAGCGTAGGCAGCAGCGGATCGCGCCGTTTGACGTGGATCAACAACCTGGAGCAACTGGCATGTTCATCTTTGCAATGACGATTTCAAGGTGCCGATGATGTTCAAGGACATCCTGCTTCCCATGCTGGAGGGCGACATCCCGGAATCCGCGCTGCACCACGCGCGCGTGCTGGCCGAAGGCTGTGGCGGACGCGTGACCGCGCTGGTGGCAGTGAGCGCGTACCTTCCGGCTTCCGCGGACTGGGTGCACCGTCCCCTCGCCACCTATGAAACCCTGCACCAGGCAGCGACGGCAGCCCTTGCGGAACAGGTGCGCAATGTCGAAGCGCGGCTGGCACGGGAAACCGTCCAGCACGACGTTCGCGGGAGCCAGGCCTTCTGGTCGACACCCGCCGAAATCCTTGCCGCACAGTCACACATCGCGGACCTGATCGTGCTTGAAGCCCGGCGCCCACTGGACGAGCCAGGACGACAATTGTTCGCCGGGGCGCTGCTTGGTTCCGGACGCCCGGTGCTGCTGGTTCCCGCGATCGATACGCCCCATGCGCTCGGCCGCGTGATCGTCGCCTGGAAGGCTTCGCGCGAAGCCGCGCGCGCATTGCACGACGCCATGCCATTGCTGCAGGCGGCTGCACGCGTCGACGTGCTGATCGTCGATCGCGAGGGCTCCGCCCCTGCCGACGGCGACTCCGACGCGATGCTCATCGAGCACCTGCGCCGTCGCGCCATCGCGGCAACCCTGGTCCATCAACCCCGCACGGGCGCATCGACCGGCGAAGCGATCGCGGCATACGCAGCGCAAATGCGCGCCGACCTGATCGTGTCAGGGGGCTATGGCCGATCACGCGCGCTCGAGCAGGTCTTCGGCGGAGTGACCCGGTTCCTGCTCGAACACGCGACGATTCCAGTGTTGTTCTCGCACTGACTGCGCGATTCCGGATGCGTTCGCGCCGCGTCATGCAATCAGGATATGGTCCTCGACGGCGCTGACGCCAGGCGTGGACCATACCGCCCGTTCGACGGCCTGCCGCTCGTCCCAGTTGTCGACCTCGCCGTCGATCTTGACGGTGCCGTTGGGGCGGACGTCGACATGGATGCGGTTGGCTTCGACTTCGGCATGGCGTTTCAGCGCACCGACGATCCGTTCCTTCACGTCGGCGGGCTGCACTGTCTGGACCAGCTTGATGTCGTTGCTGATTCCCTTGACGCCGGACAGCTTGCGGATGCCCGCCTCCGCCGCCAGGCGCTGGAATTGCCAGTTGACCTGGCCGCTCAGCGTGACCCAGCCCTGCTGCACCTTCAGCTTGATCGCATCGCGCGGGATCGTCGTGCTCCACGCAAGCATGTTGAGCGCGCGTTGCGCGATCTCGTCGTCGTTGATCTTCTCCGATGTCGCGAACCGCACCTCGATCTTCTCGGCGATGGCCTTCACGCCCTTGACGCGCCAGGCGGCCCGCTCGGCGGCCAGCTTCTGGGTGTAACTCGGGACATGCCCGCTCAGGGTGATCACGCCATTCTCGGCGGTGACGCCAATGTCCGATGCGTCCACGCTAGGCTCGAAGTCGAGCTCATCAGTCACATGCTGTCGCAATTGCTTGTCATTCATGGGGGCGCTTCCTTGTGGGCTGGGGAAGCCAGGATTCTGGCGCGAGCGCGGTGTCGCACGTTGATTTGGGTCAACAAATGCCGGTCTGTCGAGGCCGTGCACAGCGCGCCCCGATGCATTTCATTCCGGCTCCTTCGCACCGGACCCTTCCGACGACTGGTCTGCCTGCATCAACGGGAGATCCGCACGCTGGCTGCCGGGTTGCGTCGGATCGTCCGTGACGACAAGCGTCGTGCCCGGAACCAGCAAGTCATAGACGTTCCTGGCGAAGGACGGCGGTATGGACAACTGCCCGGCGGCGACTGCCTGTCGCAGCGTGTTCTGCGCTGGCTCCGCGCCCTTGTCGATCGGCACCCGCATCCAGCGCAGCGCCGGACGTCCTGGAACGATTCGACTCATGCCATCGCCAGTGCCTTCCAGCAGCACATACACCTGCGTTCCAGACAGCGCACCGGGAACCAGTTCCACGGGGGCGCGGCCAATTTCGACGGCGTCGCGCATGACGACGATGTCCCGGTCGTGCGAGCTCAGCACGATGGTCATCGGGCCGCTACTCGCGCGCTCCGGCGCCCAGGTGAACGTGTCGGCGGCAGGCAGTGTCTCCTCCACGCGTGGCGCGCCAGTGCGCGGGTCCACGGGCGCGAAAAGACCCGGATAGGCGACGCCCGGGCCACCGAGATTTTCATCGGCAACCACGACGGTCATGCCCTGGCTGGTCAGGCGGAAGAGTTTCTCCGCGAACGCATACGGCAGGCGGATGCATCCGTGCGACGCCGGATAGCCCGGGACATTCCCGGCATGCAAGGCCACACCGTCCCAGCTCAGGCGCTGCATGAAGGGCATCGGCGCGTTGTCGTAACGGTTGGAGAAATGCTCCCGATGCTTCTGCAGGATGCTGTAGACGCCAGCCGGCGTGTCGAAGCCGGGGCGGCCGGTGCTGACGTTGGCGACGGCGATGCGAACACCATTGCGGTAGACGTAGGCCAGCTGGGCCGGCAGGCTGACCACGATGACCACCGGCCCGTTCGGGGCGAGTTCCGGCATCCATACGTATCCGACGTCGGCCAGCCGCTCGGCCAACGGCGCTGCCGGCATCGCCGACAGTGGTGCGGCCCATATCGACAGCACCAGCAGCACCAGCGCTGCGGCCCTGCACAGCGGCGGGCACCGTGTGTTTGCGGTCATGACGATCTGCTCATCCATGGATCGCCATCTTGCTCCATCAATGGACGGCCGACACGCGCTGGGTGAATGACGACAGGTCGTTGCGATGGCTGGCCGGCAACAGGTGCTCGGCATCCACCACCAGCGTCGCTTCCGGCTCACGGCCGCACAGCGCCTTCAAGTCCGCGAACGCCGTGTCGGCTCCGCGCCCACCCTCGGTGCAGAAAAAGGCAACGTGGGGTGCGGCAGATGCATACCGCTTGGCATAGCTGCGCACCGGTGATGCCATGCGCCCGGCCCAGACCGGCCCGCCGATCAGCAACACCCGGTATCGGCCGGGTTCATGCCTGATGGGCTGTATGGGCGGCTCGCGACGGGCAACGGCGTCGAACAGCGCGCGCATGACGCCGGTCGCTCCTTTCCGGCGGTGCGGCTCCTCGATCTCCTCGATATCCGCGCCGATCGCATCGCGGAGTTCGTTGGCAATGGCGCGCGTGTGCCCGCCCATGGAGTAGTACGCGATCAATGTATTCGTGTTCATCGTGAGGCCTCCCGGCTCTGCCTAATTCGACCACGACGTCATCATCCGACCCAGCGGTCAAAGCGCGTTGATGCAGGTCAAGCCGCGGGCGCGCACGCGAACCCGGCAGTCCCGTCGGGCGGCCGGCGAAAGCGTTGATCTTGATCAACATGGCTGTCGCGGCGACGCCAGACAGTGGCACTCAGTCATCGACGTTGGAAATCCCGCCCAACGCGTTGCAAACCAGGAGAACCACACATGGCATTGCTTCCCACAACATGGAACCCGCTGCGCCAGCTGGCGCGATTCGATCCCCTGACCGACCTGGAAGATGCATTCCGCGGCTTTGGCAGGCAATCCCTGTCGCGCCAATACCAGGACATGATGGAGATGCGCATGGACGTCACCGAGGACGATACGTCCTACTTCGTCAACGTCGACATCCCCGGCGTCAACAAGGACAACATCGACGTCGCCGTCCAGGGCAACACCGTGACGATCAATGCGGAAGTCGAGCGCGAAAAGTCGCGGGAGACGAAAAAAGACGTCTACAGCGAACGCTTCACCGGCAAGGCCTTCCGGTCGTTTTCACTGCCCACCGAGGTCGACAGCACCAGGTCCGAAGCCAGCTATGACGGCGGCGTGCTGAAGCTGACGCTGCGCAAGCTCACGACCGACACATCGCGCCACCTGTCGATCAACTGACGCCAGCGCCGCGCGGCAAGCGAGGGTTGCCACTGCTCCCGACACCCGATCGTGAACCGGGCATCGGGAGCGGTGGCGATCATCGTGCACGGAACTCCCGTTGATGAACAGCTACGTGGCTACAGGCCGAAGGGCCATGTCTCCGGGACGCCGCGTCCGTGCTCGTCGGTCAATGGCGTGATCGCGGTGCTGCGATCGAACCAGACGTACGCATCGAACTGGCGCGGCAGCTGCGCATCGCTGTAGTGGCTCCAGCGCTCGGTGTGCGGACGGTAGATGACACCGATGAACCGCTCCAGTTGCGACTCGGTCAATCGTTCGCGCAATTCCGGATGCTGCCCGCTGCGCAGGTCGACCAGGCACCGCTCGACCCCGGCGCCATGGAACAGGCGCTCGTAACTGCCGGCAAGCGATGGATTCACCCGCATGACCTGCATGGGTTCGTCCCAGTCGCTGGCCGCGGCAACCGTTCCCTGGTCGGTTCCGAAACCGATCAACACGGCCTGGTCGCCGAACTGCTGGCGGCACAACTGGCCGATGTTGAGCTCCTCGCGCAGCTGCCCCATCTCCGTGTAGCGCGCATCGCCGATGTGCGAGTTGTGCGCCCACACCACTGCCCGGCTGTCGGCGCCACCAGCATCCAGCAGATGCTGCAAGGTGCGGAACATGTGGGTATCGCGCAGGTTCCATGACTCGGCCGAGCCGTAGTACATCGCACGGTAATAGGCCTCCGCGTCGCGAACCAGGCGCGCATTCTGCTCGGCGTCGAAAAAGCTCTCGCCATCCTTCAAGCTGTATTCCAGCCGCTTGGACAGCAACGACTGCAACATCCGGGTGACCGCCTCTTCGCACACCGCGTAGCCCGCGGTCAGCGCCATGTGGCCGTATTGCGCAGGCTCCTTCGACCATGGCGTCAGGCAGCCGTAACGGCGGCGAGCGATCTGGGCAGCCTCAGGATCGACGCTGTCCAGATAGGTGATCACGGCTTGGATCGAGGTACTGAGGCTGTAGAGATCCAGTCCGTAAAACCCCGCCTGCTGGCTCCGTGGCAAGGACTCGTTGTACTCGCGCATCCAGTTGATGAAGCGATCGACATCGGTGTTGCGCCACATCCATGTCGGGAACCGCTGGAAAGCAGGTTCGGCGAGGCGCTTGGCGGGCGAGACCCGGACATAGCGGTCGATGCTCGCCGCGTCGGGCCAGTCGGCCTCGACGGCGACGATGCGGAATCCGTGCGTTTCCACCAGGCGGCGCGTGATGGCATCGCGGGCGCGGTAGAACTCGGACGTGCCGTGGCTTGCCTCACCCAACAGGACCACCCGCGCGTCCGCGAAGCGGTCGAACAGCTTTCCGAACGCGGGATCGTTGAAGTCCGGCAGCGGCTCGGCCGATGCCCGGATCAGCCCGTGGATCCCCTGGCCGACGTCGCCGCGGCCGCGGACACGCTTGGCCGGCTCGGCCATGGTCACCGGTGCGTCGTCGCTCCAGCCGTGCTCGCCGATCAATGGCACGAAGCGCACGGCGCCCAGTTCCTTCTGCACGAAGCGATCGTTCTCGGTGCGGGTGACCAGCACCAGCCGCTGCTCGTCGCGGGTACTGCCGATCGGCATCGCCAGGCGGCCGCCTGGCGCGAGTTGCTGCAACAACGCCTCGGGTACCGACGGTCCGCCGGCCGCGGCGAGGATGGCATCAAAGGGAGCCGCTTCGGGCCAGCCCCGCGTGCCATCGCCGACCCGCACCTCGATGTTGTCGTACCCGAGCCGATCGAAGCGTTCACGGGCAAGCCTGGCGAGTTCAGGCACCCGCTCGATCGCATAGACCTGCTTGGCGATGGCGGCCATGACGGCGGATGCATAGCCGGATCCGGCACCGATCTCGAGCACCCGCTCGCCAGGACGGATGCCAGCTTCGGCGATCATCAGCGCGACGATATACGGCTGGGAGATCGTCTGCCCGGCCTCGATCGGCAGCGGCGAATCCTCATAGGCGAATTCGCGCAGCGATGGCGCCACGAACTCTTCGCGCGGCACCCGGCGCATGGCGGCAAGGGTGTAGGGATCGCGGATGCCGCGATCGGCGATCTGCCGCTGGACCATGCGTTCGCGTTGCAGGTTGGGATCCAACATCACGGGCCTTCTCCTCCGGTGCGCCTGGCCGCCATGCGGCTGGCACGGGAAGTCGACCCGCTGCGCTGGCGAAGGACACCAAGCGGCCCTGCATCACGGGCGCAGGGCGGTGATCCCGACGATACCCGCGCGCGGTGAAGGCAAGGCGACGGCACAGCGCAGCGTGGACGCCCCACAGGCCGCTTTTTGGAAGCACAACCCATTCATGCGAAAATTCCCGGATTGGCCCCGTAGCTCAGCTGGATAGAGCGGTCCCCTCCTAAGGGACAGGTCGTGCGTTCGAATCGCGCCGGGGCCACCAGG
>JBBRHT010000037.1:0-12479 GCA_038222295.1 Lysobacterales bacterium | reverse complement strand
CTGCCCTCGCGCAGGAACGCGAAGCACTGGCCCAGGTGACTGCCCAGGATCTCGTCCTGCCGGATTCGTTCGGCGGCTGCGCGCAACGTGCCCATGGCCGTATTGCCCGAGATGACGATGCGCTCGGCGGGAACACCCTGCGCCTGGAGTCGCTCGCCGGCGGACTGGCTCGGCGTGAAATGCAATGACGCCAGTGTTCGCGTGACCTTGCGATTGGCATCATCGAGCCGGGCGGGGCGCAGGCCCGGCCTGCCGCCGACCGGCTGGACGATGCCAATCGCAAGGTCACGCGGACATTGGCTTCGCTGCATTTCACGCCGAGCGAGTCCGCTGGCGAGCGCCTGCAGGCACAGGGCGTTCCCGCCGAACGTATCGTCGTGTCCGGCAATACCACGATGGGCACGTTGCGTACGGCTGCCGAGCGGATCCGGCAGGACGCCACCTTGGGCCGGCACCTGGGCCAGTGCTTCGCGTTCCTGCGCGCGGGCAGCCCGATGTTGTTGATGGCTGACCGCGAGAGCATGCAGTTCGGCAATTCAGACGGTAAGCCCAGCTACCAGGAATTCCCCATCCTGCACCGTCGACGTGCCAGCGACGTGCCGATCAATGACGCATTCGAGCCGATCTGCCGTGCGCTGCTTGCGGTGGCAACCCGGCGCCCGGATGTCGACATCGTGTATCCGATCGACGAACGGACGGTGTCGATGGCGCAAGTGAAGGAGCAGATGCGCGAGTACCCGAACGTGCATCTCATCGCGCCGACGGATTACCTCAGCTTCGCCTACCTGCTCAACCATGCCAGTGCGATCCTCGCCGATTCGAGCGACCTCGCTTTCGAAGTAGCGGCGTTCGGCACGCCGGTCCTGCTGGTCCAGGAGCCGTCCGGCGTCTTGCCGGCGATCGACGCCGGCAACGTCAGCCGTGTCGGCATCCAGGAGCAGTCCATCGCCGCCAGCCTGCTTGGATTGCTGGAAACGCAGGCCGGTTCCGACCGGTCGATCGGGTTGCGCGCGGGCCATCGGGACGCCAGCCAGCGCATCGCCGATGCGCTGGCCAACCTGCGGCAATTGCCGCTTCCTCCAGTGACCAACCGGCTGATGCAGCCCGTGCAGATCCGCCCCGTCGTGGAAGGCCTGAGGGAAGCGTCATGACATCCGCGCGACGAGTGGGATTGACACCACCTCCACACCATTGTGCGTCCACTGTTGCGCCACGGCTGCAAACGCCCTTCAACCACTTCTTCCGGTAACCCAGACATGGCAACCCCCTTGACGACGAAGATGGCATCGCCTTTCCCTTCGTATGCCGCGCCGTCCATGCGCGACGCCGAGATCGACCTGCGGACACTGCTGGCGACCCTCGGCGACCACAAGCGGCTGATCCTGATGGGAACGGCGCTGTTCGTGCTGGTGAGCGTGCTGTACGTGGTACTGGCGACGCCGCTGTACGAAGCCAATGCGGTGGTCCAGGTCGAAAAGAAGATGCCCACCGTGCCGGGCCTGGCGAACAGTCAATCGGGCCAGGCGCCCACCGCGCAGGATGCGCCGGCCTCGACCGAGATCCAGTTGCTGACCTCCAGGCAGGTGCTGATCGATGCGGTCAATGCACTCAACCTGGATATCCAGATCCAGCCGAATCGCTTCCCGGTCATCGGCGATTTCCTGGCGCGTCGCTATGCGCCGGACCAGGTCGGGCAGGTCGCATCGCCGTGGTTTGGCCTCAACCGCTACGGCTGGGGTGGCGAGCGCGTGCAGTTCGGGACGCTCAAGGTTCCTGATGACATGACGGATGTTGCGCTGCAGTTGGTGGCTGGTGAACAGGGCAGCTACACGTTGCTGGACAACAACGGCACCCGCCTGCTCCAGGGGCAGGTCGGTGAAATCGCCAGCGGCGGTGGCGTCACCGCCAAGGTCGACGTGCTGCAGGCCAATCCGGGGACGCAATTCGATGTGACCCACCTGAACTCCCTGGTCATCCTCGACAAGCTCAAGACGGACATCAGCGCAGTCGAGCAGGGCCGCGACTCGGGCGTCATCGAGCTGCGCTACGACAACGCCGACCCTTTCCTCGCAAAACACATCCTCGAGCAGGTGAGCACGGCCTACGTCAGCCAGAACATCGCGCGCAACTCCGCCGAGGCGGCCAAACGCCTGGAATTCGTCAAGGCGCAGCTGCCGAAGGTGCGTGACGAACTGTCCAAGGCCCAATCGGCCCTGACGGCATTCCAGTCGCAGACGCGGACGCTGGACGTGGGCGTCCAGAACAAGGCGCTGCTGGACCAGAGCGTCGCGCTGGAAACCAATATCAACCAGTTGCGCGTGCAGCAGTCGGACCTGGCGAGCCGCTTCACCCCGGAACATCCCGCGTACAAGGCAGTGGCGGGGCAGATTGCGCAGTTCCAGCGCGCCAAGGCCGCCATCCAGAGCGAGATCCAGCGACTGCCTGATACCCAGCAGGGCCTGTTCTGGCGCAGCCGGGACGTGGAAGTCACCAACCAGACGTATGCGAACCTGCTCGACCAGGCCCAGCAGCTGGATATCGCCCGCGCCAGCGCGATCGGCAACGTGCGCATCATCGATCCGGCGGCAGTGGACCTGGAAAACCCCGCATGGCCCAAGCCCATCCCGGTGGTTGCCGGCGGTACGGTGCTGGGCGCGCTGTTGATGATCGCCTTCGTGCTGCTGCAGCAGATGCTGCGTCGTGGCGTCGAGGACCCGGTGGATATCGAACTCCTCGGCCTGCCGGTCTATGCGTCGATTCCCTACAGCGACAAGGGCCGCGAGCTCTCGGTCGGTCAGGGACGCATTGGTGGCGGAACGCACCAGCGCCTGCTCGCGTTGAAGGCGCCAGCGGACCTGGCGATGGAGGCGCTGCGCAGCCTGCGCACCAGCCTGCACTTCGCGCGGTTCAAGACCAAGAACAACGTGCTGATGATCACGGCTCCCAGCCCCGGCGTCGGCAAGACGTTCGTTTGCGCCAACCTGGCCGTCACCATGGCGCAGGCTGGGCAGCGGGTGTTGTTGATCGACGCCGACATGCGACGCGGCACGCTGCATCACGCAATGGGCGTGCGCTCGGAAAATGGCTTGTCGGAATTGATCTCCGGCCAGATCCCGCTTGCGGCGGCCGTGCGGCGCGTTGCAGGAGCGGAAAACCTGTCCTTCATCGCGCGTGGGGATGTTCCCCCGAACCCATCCGAATTGTTGATGCATCCAAATTTCCATGAGTTGCTCGACCAGCTCGCTCCGCTGTACGACGTGGTGGTGATCGATACCCCGCCAGTACTGGCGGTGACCGACGCCGCGGTGATCGGCCACCAGGCGGGGACCTGCCTGATGGTCGTCCGCTTCGGACTGAACCAGCAGCGCGAGATCGCCCTGGCCAAGCAGCGTCTCGAGCAGAACGGCGTCGAGGTCAAGGGTGCGATCTTCAATGGCGTCCAGAAGCGCAGCGCGGGCCGCTATGCGTACAGCTATTACGAATACCTCCCTGCCAAGAGCAATGCGGCCTGACCGGTCGCATTGCACGCAGGCGAGGCGCCACGGGGGAGCACGCATGCACGTCAACTTGTCGCCCTACCACGGCAAGCCGGATTTTTCCCGGCTTGCCGGAAGGTTGGGCGGCGACATTGACCTGGTTTCCGTTGCCGATATCCTGCGTAACTCGGTCGTCTTCGCTCCGCATTCCACGCTTGAAGGGGTCAAGCAATTCCCGCTTGGGTTCGTTCCCCAGCAGGAGATGGACAGCGCGCCGGAATTCCACTTCGATTTCCGCCACCAGGGGCAGAGCAGGGCGGTCAACGGCGAACAGCAGGACTGGGTCGGCACCTACCATCGGCTCTTGTGCGAGGCGACCAAGCGCGCGTGCGAAGGCATCCAATCCCCTTGGCTACTGCAGAGTGGAGGCAAGGATTCCACCACGCTGGCGATCGCACTGGCGGAATCGCGGCCCGATACAACCTGCATCACCTACCTCGGCGGAACCGAGGAGAACGAGGTCGCGTCCGCGACGCACGTGGCCAGCACCTTGGGCCTGCGGCATGAGCAGCTGGTGTGCGACCCTGGCCGTGCCTTCGACCGCTACATCGCCCTCATCGAGCGAATGCCGCTGCTCAGCGCGGACTTCGCGCTGCTGTCGTATGTCGATCTGGCCACGGAGATCGCGCACAACGGTGGCGATGGCGTCATCGACGGGCTGGGGTCGGACAACTATTTCGGGACGCCGGTGAAGCTGCAGCAACGCATCCTGTTCTGGCTTGCGCGCGGCATCCGCCTTCCGCCGTCAATTTTCGAGCTGCCGCTGGTCAGGAGAAACTTCAAGCTCTGCTATGCCTTGTCCACGCTGCAGATGCGCGCCGCGGAGCGGGTCTTCCCGGGGTCGCGCTTCACCGATGAAGAAGTGGACGCACTGTTCGGGCGGCAACTCGCGCAGGAGTCGAAGGCACGGCTCGGACTGTTTGAGTCGGAACTAGCCTCGGCCTCGAGCGTGGATGAGTGGCGTGACATCTCATTGTCCATTGCTGCCGCCACCGGGGGATTCGGCAAGGGCATCTACACCGCCAACGCCCTCTCGATGCAGGTCGCCTATCCTTTTTGCGACCGCCAATTTCGCGACTGGGTGTACGACAAGGTCCCCCTCGACAAGAAGATCGACCCCGCGACCCGGCTCAGCAAGGTGTTGGTGCGCGAACATATTTCCACGCGCTTTGGCCAGTTGCCCTACGTCGCGTCCAAAGGCAGTTTCCGTTTCAACCTGTGCGGCCTGGCTGGCGCGAGATTCGATCAGGTCCACGCCTTTGCCCACCAGGCCGGTGACGTATTGCCCGGGGCAGCCCGCTGGCTTGAGCGCAACCGTGGCCTGCTCGACAACAAGTACCACGCATCGAAGTTCTACCTGTTGGCCATCGTGCTTCCGTGGATCGTCGGACACAAGGAAAAGCCGGAGCCCGCATGACCACGCAAACGTCCGGCGCGTCGCCACTGGGTGCCGGTCCCAAGGGCACGACATCGGCACGCGCTCCCCTCCAGCCGGCGGTGCTGGCACGCACAGGGCCGACGACCGTGGGCGGCAATGCCATGCTGCTGGGTAACATGCAGATCACCATGTCCTCCCCTTATGACGGCAAGCCGGATTTGGCCAGGATTGATTCGCGCTCGCAGGGCACGAGGATCGATCCTGTTTCAGTCGCCGACCTGCTGCGCAATGCCTTCGTCTATCCCCCGCATTCGATCTACGAGGAGGTCAAGCTCGCGACTTTCGGTTTCTTTCCCCACCACGACATGCAGACCGATCCGGAATTCCACTACCGGTTCCGCGATGCGGGGAAGAGCACCGAGGCGGGCAAGCACGACGAGGACCTCGTGGCGACGTACCACCGGTTGCTATGCGAGGCGGTGACCAGGTCGTGCGCGGGAATCCGCGCGCCATGGCTGCTGCAGAGCGCAGGCAAGGATTCGACGACGATGGCGATCGCCATCGCAGAAACCAGGCCGGATACCACCTGCATCACATACCTGGGTGGCCCAGAGGAGAACGAACTGGCATCGGCGGAATACGTGGCCAGGCGGCTCGGGCTGCGGCATGAAGCCCTCGTGTGCGAGCCGGGGCGGGCTTACGACCGCTATGTTGCGATCGCCGACCGGATGCCGCTATTGACGGCCGACTTCGCCCTGCTCTCCTATGCGGACCTGGCCACGGAAGTGGCAGCGCACGATGGCGACGGCATCATCGACGGCATGGGCTCGGACAGCTATTTCGGCGCTCCCGCGCAGATGCGCAAGAAGATTCTTTACTGGATGGCGCAGGGCCTGCGGCTGCCTTCGTCGATCGCCGAGCTGCCCTTGATCGGGCGCAACTTCAAGCTGTGCTACCTGCTCGGCACGCTGCAGATGAATCCGATCGAACGGATCTTCCCGGGCTCGCGCTTCACCGATGCGGAAGTCGATGCCCTGTTCGGCAGCAGGGTCGCATTCAGGTCGCGCGAGCGCCTGGAGCCGTTCAAGGCCGAGATTTCATCCGCGACCAGCCACGACGAAATGCGCGTCATCAGCATGTCGATTTCCGGTGCCGCCGCCGGGTTCGCAAAGGGCCTCTACACGACCAACGCGCTGGGAATGCATGCGGCATATCCACTGTGCGACCACAGCCTGCGCGAGTGGGTCTACAACAGCGTGCCGCGCGAGCAGATGATCGATCCGGTGGCGAAGCTCAACAAGGTGCTCGTGCGCAGGCACATCGCCGAGCGCTTCGGGACACTGCCGTATGTCACCAGCAAGGGCAGCTTCCGCTTCGACCTGTGTGGCCTGGCCAGGCAGCGATTCGACCGTGTCCGTGCCTTCGCCCAGGACGCCCGCGAGGTGTTGCCCGGTGCCGTCGACTGGCTTGACCGCAACCGTTGCCGGCTGGACAACAAGTACCACGCGTCGAAGTTCTATCTGCTCGCTGTGGTGCTGCCGTGGATCGCCCGTGAGCCGCCTGACGGAAATACGCAACCGTGACTGATGGCGAAGAAAGCGTTCCCGGACAGGTCGACACGCAGCGCAGGCAGCTGCTGTACGCAGCTTTGCTTTGGCCGCTGGCATCGGCCGGCGCCGGCGCCGCGGTCGCGCTCGTGCCGACGCGGGCGAGGGGAGCCGCGCAACTGGATGTTCGCGATTTCGGCGTGCGCGGCGATGGCATCCATGACGACACGTTGGCGTTGCAGCGTGCCGTGGATGCCCTGCCGTCCGACGGCGGTACCGTGCGTGTCGGGTCCGGCAATTACCTGGTCGATCCCGCGCGCAGCCTGCGCCTGCGCAGCCGGATGCACCTCCAGCTGGGGCCCGGCGCGACGCTGGTCGCAAAGAGCAATGCGCTCGAGCGCGCATATGTCGTCCTGATCCAGGACGCCTACGATGTTGAGGTTTCCGGGGGCGCGATCGTTGGCGATCGCGATCGGCATCTGGGGCCTGGCGGCGAGTGGGGGCATGGCCTCACGTCGCGTGGCTCGTCAGGCGTGACCATCCGCGACATCCGGATTTCCCGTTGCTGGGGAGACGGGATCTCCATCGGCGCGGATGCGTCGCGGCCCGGCCGTCCCGTGCCGACAAGCCGGGACGTGGTCGTGGCGCGGGTGGTGTGCGTGGGGAATCGGCGGCAAGGGCTGACCATCGGCCGATCGCAGGACGTGCGGGTCTACGACTCCGAATTCAGCGATACCGGCGGCACGGCACCGCAGGCCGGGATCGACATCGAGCCGGACTCACCGTCGGACGCAAGCGACATCCGGATCGAGCGCTGCCTGGTCCGCAACAACCGCGGGCCGGGTATCCAGGTCTACAGGCGTGCCCAGGGTGTCACGATCGCGGATTGCGACATTGCGGGAAACCGGGCGCCCGGCATCCTGGTCGTGGGGGCAAGGGATTCGGTGATCGCGGGCAACCGCATCCATGACAATCGACAGCAGGGGATTTGGCTGAGGGGGAACGCAGCCGGGGTCGAGATCCGCGACAACCGCTTCCGTGGGAACGGGTCTCTGGAGTCGAGTGCGGATGCCTCGCGGAGCACCGCCACGCTTGGCTGGAAAAGGCAGGTGCATGTTGCCGATGATGCCCAAGGCGTCACGTTTTCAGGCAACGCGGACGGGAGTTGACCGTCGGGGGACGACGTTCGTCGAGACGTGCTCAGTTACATGGACGCGCCACGCACAAATATGCTTCCGGCACCACGGATGAGTGGAACCATGGCATCCAGATCGCCAATGGCGACCGCCTGGCGATCCGTGACATCCACGCCGCGGAGTGCGCCGGTAACGGCACCTGCGTGGGCGGGGTTCGGCCGACGCGATGTTCGCCAATATCATGTCGACCCACAAATCGCCGGCAGGGCCTGTCCCTGACGCTATGCGGCAAAATCGCGGCCTGCGACTCCCAGTCCAGCTACACACAGGGAACCGCGCCTGAATGCGGCGTCGGCATTCGAGGCGCAGAATAAGCAGTGCCCATCCTGGATTGCCAGCAGCCCCGGGGACTCAAATCCCCCGGGCTTTTTTTCGTTTGCAGGCTTTGGCAGTCATCACTCCTCACACGCATTCATCCATGCACGCATGCCTAGTCAGCAACATGCATGAAAACTGAAGAAGCGGCCGTTCGCCGTGTGACCTTCGCACGGAATTTACATTTTCTTTGCACGGTGCCATGCACTGCTCAGTAGGCTTGCCGCACACGTCTTCACGTGGATTCGACATTCCTTTACGTCCTTTCCGATCGTGGCGTGATTCGCCGGGCCGCCCACAGGCCCAATCCCTTGAGAGACGCCGGTTGCTCCTTCCGGCGCCAGCCCAGGATTCAGAAAATTGATCAATCAAATCGAAATCGTGCCCAACGCGCGCGGTGCCGCCATGCCGCGCAGGCAATTCCTTCGCAATTCAATGCTCATGACGGTGCCCCTGGTCCTGGGAGGCGTCAGCCTTTCGGCCGCAGCCGCCTATGTCCCGGCGTCCCGCCCTCGCGGGACGGCCTATCGCAACGTCAAGAACTACGGCGCCTTGGGTAACGGCACCCATGACGATACCGCTGCCATCCAGGCAGCGATCAATTCGCTGCCGTCCGCCGGCGGAACCGTGTACATCCCCGCAGGTACCTACCTGATCGACCCGACGAAGCGGATCAGCTTGCGCAGCTACATGCTGCTCAACATGGATCCCAACGCGACGCTCAAGGCGAAGACAAATTCGGCCACGCGCTCCTACATCCTGAACGTCTCCGGCCTGACCAACGTCGAGATCGCGGGTGGCAAGCTGATCGGTGACCGCGATACCCACCACTATGTCAGCGGCAGTACCTCCGAATGGAACCACGGCATCGCGATCAACGGCGGCAGCCACATCACCGTCCGTGACCTGTATGTCGCCAAGTGCGCCGGCGACGGCGTGTGCCTGGGTGGCGGGACGAGCGATGTCGTCATCGCCAACATCGTGTCCACGCAGAACCGCCGCCAGGGCCTGTCACTCACGCGGTGTCATGGGATCCGCATCTACGACTCGGAGTTCAGCTACACCAAGGGCACCAGTCCGCAGTGCGGAATCGACATCGAACCCGATGGCACCAGCACCGCCTATGACATCGTGATCCAGAACTGCAGCCTGAAGTACAACGCGATGTACGGCATCAACATCTGGAAGCGCGTCAGCAATGTCACGCTGACGACCAATGTCATCGAGCGCAATGGAAGCTGCGGCGCAGTCACGAATTACTGCTCCGGCGTCCACTTCGTCGGCAACACGGTGCGCTACAACTCGGCGACGGGAATCTTCATCCGCGACGGATCGTCGAGCGTCAACGTGACCGGGGGGCTGTCCTACGGCAATTACACACGCAGCGGCATCAAGACACGGTCGCCATTCAGCCTGACCGGCTGGGCGTCCAAGGTCGAGCGCGACATCCTGATTCGCGGAGCGGTTGGTGGTATCGCGATCCAGACCAACAGCTACAAGTAGTCGCTGGGAAGGCTTGCTGGCTGCGTGGCGACGCAGCCAGCAAGCGTCGAATCGACCATGACGAGGGGCGCTGGCAGCAGCGCCCCTTTTTCATGGCCGGACGCAGTGCGAGACGGTGCAGTGTTTGGCGCACCGCATAAGGAGCGGGCTTTTCGCGGCGGTTGCGCAAAGTGTGGTGCATGCACGGCCCTGCATGAACGCCACCGACCCATACAGCAAGCTGAATGCGGGCGGCGCGAGTTGAACTGTTGAGCCAGCGCACAGTTCGGCGAATTGGTGCATGACAAGGGCGCGACGTTCGCTAGATTCGCCAGGTCACGTTCACACCGCCTTGACAGGGAGCAGGGGGCCGGTCCAGCCGGTGTGAAAGCTACGTGATTCCGTTGTCATCCACTGGTGTCTGGCCTGCACGCATGTGCGCCATGAGGAGGTTTGTCGTGATCGAGCAACAAGTACTGTCTGGAATCTGCAATGCAGGAATGCCCCGTCGTCAGTTCCTGCGCAATTCCGTCCTGCTGAGCGTCCCCCTCGTGCTGGGCGGGATGGGCCTGCCGGCCGCTGCGGCCACCTACGTGCCACCGTCCCGTACCCGCGGGACCACGGTCCTGTCGGTCAAGACCTATGGCGCGGTCGGCGATGGCATCCACGATGACACGGCGGCGTTCCAGGCGGCCATCAATGCCCTCCCGGCGGCAGGCGGCACCGTCAACGTCCCGGCCGGTACCTACCTGATCGATCCGACCAGGAAGATCAACCTGCGCAGCTACATGCTGCTCAACATGGACCCCAATGCGATCCTCAAGGCCAAGTCCAACTCGGCCATCCGCGCTTACATCCTGTTTGCCAGCAATCGCACCCAGGTCGAGATCGCCGGCGGCCAGTTGATGGGCGATCGCGACACGCATACCTATGTCAGCACCAGCACCTCCGAGTGGAACCACGGCATCCAGATCATCGGCTGCACCGGCGTCACCATCCGTGACCTGTGGGTGGGCAAGTGCGCTGGCGATGGCATCTGCACCGGTGGCAACACCTCCGACCTGGTGATTGCCAACGTCATCTCGACCGCAAACCGCCGCCAGGGACTGAGCCTGACCTGGTGCCACGACGTGCAGGTCCACGACAGCGAGTTTTCCTACACCAAGGGCACGAGTCCGGAATGCGGCATCGACATCGAGCCGGACAATACCGACCCGGCCTACAACATCCTGATCAGCAATTGCCGCCTGAACAACAACGCCAAGTACGGCATCAACATCTACAACCGCGCCAGCAACGTCAACCTGGATGGGTGCACCATCGAAAGCAATGGCAGCTGCGGAGTGGTCACGCTGGGCTGCTCCACCGTCGTGGTGCAGAACAGCCTGGTCCAGAACAATTCGGCCACGGGCGTCCAGTTCTACAGCGGCAGCAACCTGACGATGAAGAACAACATCTCCTTCAACAACTACTGCCGCCTGGGCAACAAGGATCGCGTCGATTTCTACCAGGCCGGTTATTCCAGCAAGGTCTCGCGCGACATGCTGATCAGGAGCACGGCAACCAACGTAACGATCGGATCCAACCTCTTCAAATAGGCTCCAGCGGGTGGGGGTCATTGCGCGGCCCGGGCTTCACCGCCCGGGCCGCCGTCGTTTCCGGGTTCCGGCCCGTTGTCCTGCGGGGGCAGCCCGGATGAATGTGGAGCGGGTCTTCACTTCTCCGCTTGTACATTCATGGCCGCAATCGCAGGAAAGTGGCTTGATGAAATCAGATTTCGCGGCGGGGCTGGTCGCGGCCTCGGCCTCGATCACCAGGCGAACCGGCTTCAGGATGATCCCTGGCTGGCGCCGGGCACTGACCACGGTTTCCATGCTCGGCGTGGCGACTGCCCTTGGTGCGGGCATGGTCTTCGCGACCCAGACCCTGCTTGCGCGCGAGTTGGGGCCTTCGGCATATGGCTTGTTCGCGTCGTCGCTTGCGACGGTGACGATGGTCGCGCCACTGGCCGGGTTCGGCCTCACCCAGTTCCGGCTCAAGGTCTACGGCGTGGAGGGCTGGGGCGCAAATCGCTGGCTGGCCCCATCGCTGCGCTTCACCTACGCCACGACCTTGGCCGCGTTTGCCATCCTGATCGCCTGGGCGCTGCTGGTCGCCCCGGGGAACGGCACCCGCTTTGCGCTTGTGGTGCTGTCGCCCGTGGTGCTGAGCTTCCTGGCCATCGACTTGATGAGCAACAAGTTGCGCCTGGAGGAGCGCTACGGGGAAATGGCGCTATGGCAGATGGCCATCCCGGCAAGCCGGCTGCTGGTGGCGCTGTCGCTGCTCCTGGTGCCCCAGCTCACCGGCAAGTTCGTTGCGGTCAGCTACAGCCTGATCGCGTTGCTGGTCTTTGGGTGGGCGCTTCCGCACATGCGCCGGATGATGCGCGGGGAGATGGAGCTGCACGGGCACGGCTTGCGTGAAATGGCGGCCAAACCGGCCATGCCGCTGCCGGGAGCCGGCGAACTCTGGTCCCAGGCATGGGCCTACGGCGTGTTCGCGATCCTGTATCCGGTCTTCTTCCAGATCAGCACCATCCTGCTCAAGTACCTGCACAGTGACGCGCAGGCCGGCATGTACAGCATCGCGCTGGCGATCATGACGGCGATCTACCTGATCCCGGCCACCATCTACCAGAAGTACCTGATGTCGAAGCTGCATCGCTGGGCGGCCCATGACGTGCCCAAGTTCTGGGCGGTCTATCGCCAGGGCAACGTGGCGATGTTCCTGCTCGGCGTTGCAGTCAGCATCGCGCTGGTGGTGGTGTCGCCCTGGGTCGTGCCGATCGTGTTCGGCGAGCGTTATCGCGGCGTCGTCGACATCCTCTACATCCTGGCCCTGTGCCCGCCGATTCGCTTCCTGTCCACGGCGATGGGCTCGGCTCTTCTCACCGAAGACCACATGCGTTACCGCGTGTATGCGATGGCCGTGGCAACCGTCGTGGCCATCGTGCTGAACGTGCTGCTGATTCCTCGATACAGCG
>JBBRHT010000036.1:0-12492 GCA_038222295.1 Lysobacterales bacterium | reverse complement strand
GGATCGCCCTTAGACTGGCCGCGATCGCAGCCGGGGGCTGCGACGCTGGCGCGAGGAGCGTGAGATGCCCTGGGTGTACCTGCTGTTGGCATTGGTCGCCATGGCGATCGCCTTCAAGACCACATCCCTTGCCCTGGCGGCAATCTGCCTGCTGGCGGCGCTCGGCCTGCTCGTGGCATGGACACTGGGCCTGTTGGCGCAGCGTGTCGGCAGCCGCAGTCGCGACGAGGCCATGCTGCTCGATCCGCAGGAACTGCGCCGGCTGCGGGAACAGGCCGAAGCACGGCGTGCGCAGGCCCCGCCGGAACCACCCGCCGCTTGAGACGGCAGGAGCGGTTGCGATGACCGTGTTGAGCGTCAACGTCAACAAGATCGCGGTATTGCGCAATTCGCGCGGCGGCACGGCGCCGGACGTGGTGCGGGCCGCGCGCACATGCCTGGACGCTGGCGCGCACGGCATCACCGTCCACCCGCGCCCCGACGCACGCCATATCCGCAGCGACGATGTGCTGGCACTGGCAGCCTTGTGCCGCGATCGTGGCGCCGAGTTCAACCTGGAAGGCAACCCCTTCGCCCCGCCGCGCGCGGACTATCCGGGCTTCCACGCGCTGTGCGCGCTGGCGCGCCCGGCGCAGGCCACCCTCGTGCCCGATGCGGACCAGCAGCTGACATCGGACCACGGCTTCGATTTCGCGCGCGATGGCGAACGCCTGCGTCCCTACGTTGCCGAGTTGCGGGCGCTGGGTTGCCGCGTGAGCGTGTTCGTCGATGCCGATGACGCCAACGTCGCCGAGGCGGCGGCCGTGGGTGCGGATCGGGTCGAGCTGTACACGGGGCCATTCGCCGACGCCTTTGCGGCGGGAAACCCCGGGCGAGCACTGGCCGCCTGCGCCGCGACCGCGCGGCGCGCGCAAGCCGCAGGCCTGGGCGTCAACGCCGGGCATGACCTCAGCCAGTCGAACCTCGCCGCCTTCCTGTCGGCCGTGCCGCAGGTGCTGGAAGTCTCCATCGGCCATGCACTGATCGACGAGGCGCTGTACATCGGCCTGGCTGCGACCGTGCACGCCTACGTCGACATCCTGTCATCGGCTTGACCCTGTCGCTCGCCTGCGCGATCCCGCAGGAGCTCCGCGCCGGCGACATTGCGGATTCCTGGCACCCAACCTCCAGCCCGCAACACGACCCGACCCCGGGCCTCGCGTGAAGATGGCCTTGCAGGGCTCGCGCCGCGCCAATGAAAAACGCCGTCCGGGGGCGGCGTTGTCCAGTCGGTCCGGGGAGAGGCACCGGCGGCGCGCTGCAGGAGCGCCGCAGGCTACTTCTTGACGAAGCCGATCTTCTGCATGTTTGCGTTGCGCGCGGTCGCAAGCACCTTGGCCAGCACGCCGTAATCGGCGTCGTCGTTGGTGTCGATCTCCAACGTCGGCTGGTTGTTCGGGTCGCGCTCGACCTCGCTTTCCATCATGTTGCGCAGTGCCGATATCGGCGCCGGGCTTTCGTTCCAGAAGATCTGGCCGGAAGCGTCGATGCGCAGCTTGATCGGCTCCGGCGGAGTGGTGTCCGGCGGCGGCGTGACGCTGCGCTGCGGCAGGTCGATGTCGATCGGGTACGACAGGATCGGAGCCGTCACCATGAAGATGATCAGCAGCACCAGCATCACGTCGACGAGCGGCGTGACGTTGATGTCGGCCATCGGCGCGCCGGTCGCGGAGTTCGAACTGAAAGCCATCCTCGGTGCTCCTACGGGCGTTCTTTGGTGGCGACGAAGCCGACCTTGGCGATGCCCTGCTGCTGGGCGATGTTCACCACGTCACTGACGATGCGGTACTTGGTGGTCGAGTCGCCGCGCACGTTGACCTCGGGCTGCGGCGTCTTCTGTGCCTCGACGGACAGCTGGCTCTCCAGCTGGTCGCGCGTCACCGGGGCGTCGTTCCAGTACAGATGGCCATCCTCCTGCACCGTCACCGTGATCGGCGGCGTCGGCGGCACCTTGTCGGGCCGCTTGTCCAGGTTCGCCTGTGGCAGCTCGACCTTGACCTTGTGCGACATCAAGGGCGCCGTGATCATGAAGATGATGAGCAGGACCAACATCACGTCCACGAGGGGCGTGACGTTGATCTCGGACATCGGGGCCCCGTTCTGGGTGCCACTGCTGAAGGCCATGGGCCGGACTCCGTGTTGCTGTCGTTCGCTTGGACTTACTGCTTCGCCGGGAGTTCGCCGACGCGGGCGCCGGTGGCGAAGAAGTCGTGCAGGTCGTGGGCGAAGGTATCGAACTTGTTGTACGTGACGCGGTTCAGGCGCACGAAGAAGTTGTAACCCAGCACGGCCGGGATGGCGGTGAACAGACCGATCGCGGTCATGATCAGCGCTTCACCCACCGGACCCGCGACGGCATCGATCGACGCCTGGCCGGTTGCACCGATGCGGATCAGGGCGCCGTAGATGCCCCACACCGTGCCCAGCAGACCGACGAAGGGAGCGGTCGAACCGACCGTCGCCAGCACCGTCAAACCCGACTCCAGCCGCATCGATTCGCGGGTCACGGCCTGGCGCAGGGCGCGATCGACGAACTCCGAGCGGTTCAGCGATTCCACCAGGCGCGAGCCTTCGTGGCGCTGGTGGTGGGCAGCGGCCTGTGCGGCGTCGAGCGCGATCTTGGAGAACGGCTCGCGGCGCGGCTGCTCTTCCATGTAGCGGATCGCATCCTGCGCGTTGGTGGTTTCCCAGAACGTGCTGACGACGCGATCCGCGCCACGGCGCAGGGCCATGTTCTTGAACAGGTTGATCACGATCCAGTAGATCGACATCGCGGACATGATCAGCAGGGTGAGCAGCACCGCCCACTGGACTGCGTAGTTTCCAGGCGTGCTCATCATTTCGCTGAGCAGATGGTCGACGCCCATCTGGGTCAGCGCGGTGGCGGCGTTGGTGCCCCCGGTCGCAGCGGCGTTAGTGGTTTCCTGCAGCATGACGCTTACCTTTGGATGTGGTGGTTTGGGAGAGACGTTTGCAACTGTGCGGCGGTGGTGCCTGTTGTATTCGTACTACTGGAGCTTGAAGTCGACCGGGACGCGCACCCGGCCGGCGGACTTGACGCCGTTCCTGACCGCCGGGTTGAAGCGCCACTTGCGAGCAGCCTCCATGGCGGCCCGGTCCAGATCGCGATTGCGGCTCGACTTTTCTACGGCCACGTTGGTGACGTTGCCGTTGGCGTCCACGTCGACGATCAGGACCACGACTCCCTGGACGCCCTCGCGGTAGGCCGCGGGAGGGTAGGTCGGCGGGTTCATGTTCTTGGAGGAGATGTCCACGCCGGCGGCGATGTCGGGCGACCGCGCGGGCGGGGACGGCGGCGACGGCGGCGGGGATGGCGTCGACATCGGCGTGGGCGTGTCCAGCACGACCGGCGGCTCATCCGGCGGCGGCGGCACCGGCGTCGGCCGCGGTGGCGAGAGCTGCTTGATCTCGACCGGCTTCTGCGGGGTTGGCGGCGGCGGCGGCGGCGGCGGTGGTGGTGGCGGCGGCTCGATGACCACGACACGGGTCACGTCTTCGTCGGCCTTGTCCATGCCTGGCGGCGTCACTGGCGCGAGCAACAGCAGCAACGCTGCGGCATGCACGGCGATCACGAAGGTCATGCCGGCGATGCGCGGCCAGTTCAGCCCGTCATCTTCGTTCTTGTCGGTCGTCGGCAAGCGTTGCGTCATGCGAGGGGAGCTCGGGTGTGGCCGGGCGCCATCGCGCCGCGGAAGGTGTCGAATAACCGCGACAACAAATCAGGTCGCGGGAACTTCTAAGCTTATACCAATCACGCGGATGTGTACCAACCGCGCTTGCGCGTGCTTACTTGCCGCCGGCCTTGGCGAGCTTGCGGGCCTCGGCCGTGTTTGCAGGGCTCACGCCCTTCTTCAGGGCAAGCTGCGCCGCTGCCCGGGCCTCGCCCGTCCGCTTTTCATTCCACAGCACGCGCGCCAGGTTGAGCGCGGCCAGGCCATCGTCGGACATCGGCGCCGCCTTGCCGTACATGGCGATGGCGGTGGCCGCGTCCCCAGCGGCGTAGGCGTCCTGGGCGATCACCGAATAGGCCTTGGCCAGGTCCGGGGACGGCTGGATGACGCCCTTGGCGACACCCTCCTCGATGACCGCCCGCGCCTGGACAGGCTTTCCGTCATTGATGAAGCCCGCGTACAGGGCCCGGTACTGCGCGGCATCCTTGAGCGCACCCTTGCCCTGCGCGGCGGCAAGCAACGCCGTCGCCTTTTCCGGCTCATTGGCCTGCTGGTAGGCCGCGGCCGCGTTCATCAACGCCTGGGTGTTGGACGGATCCGCCGCATAGACCTGCTCATAGATCTTCGCGGCCTCGTCCGGACGGTGCAGCTGCGCAAGCAGGCTGGCCTTCATGCCCAGGTATTGCGGCGAATGCGCCTTGGTCTGCGTCATCAGCTGGTCCAGGGTGGCCAGGGCCTCGGCCGGATGCTGGGTCTGGTACTGCATGACCGCCAGGTTGTACATCACCTGGAAATGCTCGTCGTTGTCCAGCCCGTTGCTGTCGAGGGCGAGCTTGAAGTCCTTGGCGGCCTGGTCCTTGTCGCCCGCATCGGCCGCCGCCGTGGCGGCAAGCTGGTAAGCGAAGCTGCGCTCGTAGGCGTTGCCCGGCTTCGATCCCAACGCCTCGGCCTTCTCGATCGCCGGCGCGTATTGCTTTGCCTGGTACAGCGCGACGATCTCGCCCAGGATCTTGCCGCCGGATTTGGTGGCCTCAAGCTCGGGCGAGATGCGGGTGGCGTTGGGAAATTTTCCTTCACCGGCGACCTTGCCCTGCGCGGCCTGCTCTTTTTTCTGGTGGGCTCGCACCGCTTCCGGGTTGTAGCGGCCCACCTGCGCCGATGCCACGGTGGATGCCAGTACGCAGAAGGCAAACAGCGCGATGACGCAAACGCGCGGACGGGAAGCTGTAGTCAAGGGAGGATCCTGGTTGGGGGTGGAGCCGGACGCGGCCATTGCGGACGGTGCGGCTTCGGGGCCGCGCGCAAATTAGCAGAAAGCTCGCCAAATCGCTGTGCCGGTCGTCGCGTTCAACCGCAACGCGGCTGGCGCCCCGAGGCAAGCGCCTGCCGGTACGCCGGCATCAAGCCAGCGGACCGGGCACTGAGCTCACCCAGCCGGCTTTGCGGATCGGGATGGGTGGACAACCATTTCGGCGGGCGGCCGCCACCGGCGGCGATCATGTTCTGCCACAGGTTCACGGCCTGGCGCGGATCGAAGCCAGCCTTGGCCATCAACTGCTGGCCCACGACATCGGCCTCGCTTTCCTGCGCACGTGAACCGGGCAGCAGGAAGCCGGTCTGCGCCAGAACCCCACCCCCCTGGACCGCGGCATCGGCCGCGCCCTGCCCGTAGCGTGAGCCAAGCAGGGCACCCACCAGCTGCAGCACGCCCTGCGCACCCGCCTGTCGCGTCAGGCGCTCTTCATGGTGACGCGACACCACGTGGCCGATTTCGTGCGCGATCACCGCCGCCAGTTGGTCCTGGTTGCGCGCCACACTGAAAATCCCCGTGTTCACGCCAACCTTGCCACCAGGCAGGGCGAAGGCATTGGGCTCCTTGTCGACGAACACGGCGGTTTCCCAACCCATCGATTGCCAGCTGGACGGCAATTCGCGCACCAGTGACCCGACCACGCAGCGCACGTAGCCGGTCTGCTGCGCATTGGTGCTCTGCGCAGTCTTGGCCTTGGCCTCGGTGAATGCCTGGGCGCCGAGCAGGTTGAGCTGCTGCCGCGAGACGGCGCCCACGTACTGGGTGCGGCCTGTCGGCGACGTGGTGGTGGCACAGGCACCGATGACAGCGGCAATGGCGAAGCTGAGCAACAGCGATTTCATCGGCAGCTCCAGTCAGGACGGGCCTTTGTAGGCGCAAGCGGCTGAAGACAGTGTCAAGCACCGGCGTGCCTGCTGGCTGCCGTTCAGCCGCTTGCCGTGGATCAGACGTCGAGGTTGGAAACCTTGAGCGCGTTGTCCTCGATGAATTCCCGGCGCGGCTCGACCACATCGCCCATCAGCGTGGAGAATATCTGGTCGGCGGCGACGGCGTCCTCGATCCGCACCTGCAGCAGGCGTCGGGTTTCCGGATTGACCGTGGTCTCCCACAACTGCTCGGGGTTCATTTCACCCAGGCCCTTGAAGCGCTGGATCTGGCGACCCTTCTTCGCCTCCTCCAGCAACCACGCATGCGCCTGGGCGAAGCTGGCCACCGGCTGCGACCGATTGCCGCGCACGATCTGCGCGCCGTCGCGCACCAGTCCGTGCAATGCCGTCGCTGCTTCGCGCAGCCCGCGCAGCTCGCCGTGCTCGAACACTGACAACGGCAGGACCTGCGTCAATTCCTCACCCATGTGGCTACGGGTGACCAGCAATGCGGCCGGTCGCGACTCGGTGGCCGTCTGCAACAGCAGCCGGTACCGCGGCCTGCCCAGCCCGCCGTGGTTGAGGCGCGCCTGCAAGGCATCGAGTTCGATGCGCTCGTCGGTGGCACTGGCGAATGATTCGACATCCAGCGGGGTGAAGTCGATCAACGCCTCCAGCACCGCGGACTCGTAGCGGTGCGCGTTGCGCGCGATCGTGTCGCGTGCGCCGGCGAAGACCAGCAGCAGCTTCTCCAGCGCTTCGCCCGTGATCGGCGGCTCGCCCTCGGCCGGGATCAGCGCCGCGCCCTCGACCGCGTTGCCGGCCAGGTACACATCCAGTGCCGCGTCGTCCTTCAGATACAACTCGGTCTTGCCCTGCTTGATCTTGTACAGCGGCGGCAGGCCGATATAAATATGGCCGCGCTCGATCAATTCCGGCATCTGCCGGTAGAAGAAGGTCAGCAGCAGCGTGCGGATGTGCGAGCCGTCGACGTCGGCGTCGGTCATCAGGATGATGCGGTGGTAGCGCAGCTTGTCCGGGTTGTACTCGTCCTTGCCGATACCGGTGCCGAGCGCGGTGATCAGCGTGCCGACTTCCGCCGACGCCAGCATGCGGTCGAAACGCGCGCGCTCGACGTTGAGGATCTTGCCCTTGAGCGGCAGGATCGCCTGGGTCTTGCGGTTGCGCCCCTGCTTGGCCGAACCGCCAGCCGAGTCGCCCTCGACGATGAACAGCTCTGACAGCGCCGGATCCTTCTCCTGGCAGTCGGCGAGCTTGCCGGGCAGGCCGGCGATATCGAGCGCGCCCTTGCGGCGGGTCAGGTCGCGGGCCTTGCGCGCCGCTTCGCGGGCTCGGGCGGCGTCGACGATCTTGCCGGCGATGGCTCGCGCCTCATTGGGGTGCTCCTGCAGGAACTCCTCCAAACGTGCGCCGAACGTGCTCTCAACAACCGGCCGAACGTCGGAGCTGACCAGCTTTTCCTTGGTCTGGCTGGAGAAGCTCGGATCTGGGACCTTGACCGACAGCACCGCGATCATGCCTTCGCGCATGTCGTCGCCCGAAAGCGACACCTTGGCCTGGCGGGCGATGCCGTTCTGCTCGATGTAGTTGGACAGCGTACGCGTGAGCGCCGCGCGGAAGCCGATCAGGTGGGTACCACCGTCCTTCTGCGGGATGTTGTTGGTGAAGCAGAACATCGTTTCCTGGTAGGCGTCGGTCCACTGGAGCGCGACGTCGACGGTGATGCCGTTCATTTCGCCCGAGACCGAAATGACATTGGGGTGCAACGGGGTCTTCAGCTGCGCCAGGTATTCGACGAAGGAGCGGATGCCGCCCTCGAACTGGAACACGTCGCGGCGGTTCTCCTCGCCTCCGCCATGCGCGCGCTCGTCGGACAGCGTGATGCGGACGCCGGAATTGAGGAACGACAGTTCGCGCAGGCGCTTGGCGAGAATGTCGTAGTGGAACTCGACGTCGGTGAAGATGGCGGCCGCGGGCTTGAAACGCAGCAGCGTGCCGCGGCGCCCGGATGCTTCCAGCGTCTTCAGCGGATACAGCGGCTCGCCCAGCGCGTATTCCTGGCGGTAGTGGAAGCCGTCGCGCCAGATGTCGAGCCACAGATGCTCGGACAGCGCATTGACCACCGAGACGCCGACGCCATGCAGGCCACCCGAGACCTTGTAGCTGTTGTCGTCGAACTTACCACCCGCGTGCAGCACGGTCATGATGACCTCGGCCGCCGAGACGCCTTCTTCCTTGTGGATGTCGACCGGGATGCCGCGGCCGTTGTCGGACACCGACACCGAACCATCGCCGTGCAGGGTGACCACGACCTCGTCGGCATGGCCAGCCAGGGCCTCGTCGATGGCGTTGTCGACCACCTCGAACACCATGTGGTGCAGGCCGGTACCGTCATGGACATCACCGATGTACATGCCCGGGCGCTTGCGCACCGCATCGAGCCCGCGCAGGACGGTGATCTTGCTCGAGTCGTAGTTCAGGTTTGGGGTGGCGGTCGTCGGCTTGGCGACGGTCTCGGTCAGATCGGCATCGTGTTGCGGCATGCGCTGGCGGGCTCCCGCGACGCGCATCGGGACCGGTGGTCCGTACGCATCGTGACTCATTAGCTATGGATGCGTGAAGTATACCAAGCTGGTCGCGCCACCGCCGGGTTCAGCGATCGGGCGGGCGCCTTGCTTCAGGCTGCAGTTGTCCGTGTTCCACGTGGAACGCAGTCACCTCGACTCCCAGCGACCCCAGCATCGCCGGGGCCTGCGTGCCGGTGATGAACACCTGCGCCCGGCTGTCGCGCAGGCGCTCCAGCACCCGCCGCTGGTGATCCAGGTCGAGTTCCGAGGCCAGGTCATCCAGGGCCACGACCGGCCACTCCCCCCGGACACCGGCATGGTGTTCGGCCTGGGCCAGCAACACCGAAAGTGCAGACAGCTTGGCTTGGCCGCGGGACAGGGCATGGCGTCCCGGGATCCCGCTGCAGTCGATCTGCCAATCAGCCCGGTGCGGCCCAACCGAGGTGAAGCCGGCGAGGACGTCGCGGTCGCGGGCCAGCAACAGCGCGTCGGCGAGCCCCATCTCGTCGCGCCGCCAGCCCGGCTGGAACACCATCGTCCCTTCACCGGCTGCCGGTAACAGGGAAGCCAGCAGGCGGGACACGTGGGGCTGCAGGGCGTCCAGGTAACCCTGCCGCTGCTGGGTGATGATTTCCCCTGCCAACGCCAGTTCGCGCTCCCATGCGTCCAACTCACCATTGACCTGTCGACGCTTGAGAAGGGCGTTGCGTTGCTTGAGGGCCCGCGCGTAGCGCCGCCAGACCGGCAGAAACTCCTGTTCCACGTGAAACAACCCCCAATCGACGAAGCGCCGCCGCACCTCGCCGGTGCCGGCGATCAGGGCGTGGCTGCCCGGCTCCACGCTGACCACCACAAGCGCCGCGCACAGATCCCCGAGGTGACTGACATCGGCGCCGTCGAGCCGGCCTTGCCACTGCTGGCCGCTATGGCGCAGGCCCGCGCGCCGGAGCCGTCCGATCTCGGCTGGCGCCACTTGGTCCAAGCGACCGCCAATGGCAGCCTCCTCGCGCCACTCCACGTAGACCTCGAGGGCTTCGGCGCCACTGCGAATCAGTCCGTCCCTGACCCGACCGCGGAAGCTGCGGCCGTAAGCCATCAGGTGCAGGGCCTCCAGCACGCTGGTCTTGCCGGCGCCATTGGACCCGGTCAGCAGGTTGAGTCCCGGTCCCGGCAGCAGCGCGGCGCGATCGAATCGGCGCAGGTTGCCCAACTCGAGCCGGGTCACGCGCAAGCGGCAGGCGCTCCAAGGCAAAACGCCCGGCGGTGGCCGGGCGTCGCTGTTCCACGTGGAACCGATGGCGCCAGGATCACAACCGCAACGGCATGACCACGTGCCGCGATTTCTCGCTGCCGGCTTCGCGGACCAGCGCCGATGAATTGGCGTCGCGCAATTGCAGGATGACGTGCTCATCGCGCAACGCCGACAGCGCATCGAGCAGGTAATTGACGTTGAAGCCAATCGCCAGGTCGTCGACCTTGGTGTCCGCCTCGATCTCCTCCTGCGCCTCCTCCTGTTCCGGGTTATGGGCGTTGATCTTGAGCTGCCCCGGTGAGATCTCGACGCGGACGCCACGATACTTTTCGTTGGACAGGATCGCCGCGCGCTGCAATGCCGCCCGGAAGACCTCGCGGTCGATCCGCACTTCGCGGTCGGCGCCGATCGGGATCACTGCCTCGTAGTCGGGAAAGCGACCATCGATCAGCTTGGAGGTGAAGGTGACATCGTCGCGCTTGACCCGGATGTGGTTGCGCCCGACTTCCAGCTCGAGTTCGCGGTCGCCGCCCTCGAGCAGGCGCTGGAGCTCCTGCACGCCCTTGCGCGGGACGATGATCTGGCGCTTGGTCTGTGCTCCGGCCTGCAGCGTGACCTCGCACAGGGCCAGCCGATGGCCGTCGGTGGCGACACAGCGCAGGGTGGTATCGCGCAGGTCGAACAGCAGGCCATTGAGGTAATAGCGCACGTCCTGCTGCGCCATCGCGAACGCCGTGCGTTCGATCAACTCCTTCAGCGCAGCCTCCGGCACGCGGACGCGCTCGGTGGCTTCGACTTCGTCGACCGACGGGAAGTCATTGGCCGGCAGGCTGGCCAGGGTGAAACGGCTGCGACCGGCCTGGACGGTGACCTTGTCGCCGCTCTGGCTGACGGTGACCTTGCTGCCATCGGGCAGGGCCCGGACGATTTCAAACAGTTTGCGGGCGGGGATGGTGATCTCGCCGTCCTGGGCATCGTCGACGGCTTGGCGGGCCACCATTTCCACTTCCAGGTCGGTACCGGTCAGGGACAGTTGCCCATCCCGGACCTGCACCAGCAGGTTGGCCAGGACGGGCAGTGTCTGCCGTCTCTCGACGACGTTGACGACTTGCGCGAGCGGCTTGAGGAAGACTTCGCGTTGCAGGCTGAAACGCATGCGGACTGGTTCCCGTGCTCAAGCTTGTAAAGAGGGATAAATCAAAAGCGGGGTGGTGCTTGTATGCCGAAAAACCGGTGATAAGACATCCAAGTGATTGAAAAACACGTATTTATTGTTGTATTGACCGCGTGTATAAGGCTTGCCGACGCGCTTGTGGATCCTGTGGATAACTTTACGCCCCCCGGCCGGCCAACAATCTATCCACAGCTTGTACGCCAATCATTCACTGAGCTTGCGGATGAGCTTTTCCCAATCCTCACGCAATTTCCCGTCGGTTTCCATCAGCGTCCGGATCTGCCGGCAGGCATGCAGGACGGTGGTGTGGTCACGGCCGGCAAACGCGTCGCCGATCTCGGGCAGGCTGTGCTCGGTGAGCTCCTTGGCCAGCGCCATCGCCATCTGACGCGGCCGCGCCAGCGAGCGCGTGCGCCGCTTCGACAACAAGTCCTTGATCTGCAACCCGTAGTAGTCTGCCACGGTCTTCTGGATGTTGGGGATGCCGATCGCATGCTGCTGCGCGCGCAGCAGGTCGCGCAGGGTTTCCTGGGCAAATTCGGCGGTGATCGGCCGTCCGGTGAAGTTGGCCCGCGCCGCCAGCGTGTTGAGTGCGCCTTCCAGGTCACGCACGTTGGAGCGCATCTTCTTGGCGATCAGGAATGCCACGTCCTCGGGGATGATGGTCCCGCGCTCGTGCGCCTTCGACAGCACGATCTGTGCCCGCGTCTCGAAGTCCGGCGGATCGATCGCCACGGAGAGGCCCCAGCCCAGCCGGGATTTCAGTCGCGGCTCCAGGCCGTCCACTTCGCGCGGATAACGGTCGCAGGTCAGGATGATCTGCTGCTTGCCGTCGAACAGCGCGTTGAAGGTATGGAAGAACTCCTCCTGCGTGCGGTCCTTGCCGGCGAAGAACTGGATGTCGTCGATCAGCAGCGCATCGATCCCCTGGAACTGCCGCTTGAACGCATCCATGCCGCCGGAAGTCTTGTCATAGAGCGCCTTGGTGAAGGCGTTCATGAACTGCTCGGAGCGCATGTACATCACCCGCATGCCGGGATTCTGCGCACGCATTGCATTGCCGGCGGCGAACATCAGGTGGGTCTTGCCCAGGCCCGTGCCGCCATACAGCAGCAAGGGGTTGTGGGTGCGGTCGCCGGGCTTCTGCGCCGCCTGCCACGCGGCGGCGCGGCCGAGCTGGTTGCTGCGACCCTCGACGAAATTGTCGAAGGTGTAATGGCTGTCGAGGTTGCCGTGGAACGGCTCGCCCGATGTCGCCCGCATCGACGGCATCGCGTTGCCGAATGACGGCGCCCCGGCACCGGCCAGCGCCGGCTTGCGCAGCGATCCGACTTCCAGGCTGACATCGCCAGCACCGGCGAAGTGGGCGACGAGTTCGCGGATCCGGGCCAGGTAGCGCGTCCGCACCTCCTCCATCACGAAGGCGTTGGGCGCGTACAGGACGAAACTGCCGTCGCGCGCGTGGGCCTGCAGCGGCTTGAGCCAGGTGTGGACATCCTCGGCCGGCAGTTCGGCTTCGAGGCGTTGCAGGCAGCTGGGCCAGGCATCCATGTGTGAGCGTTACCGAAA
>JBBRHT010000035.1:0-12520 GCA_038222295.1 Lysobacterales bacterium | reverse complement strand
GGTGGATTCACGCTCGCGGCCGATGGGCAGCGGCTGGTGGTCGTCGCCACGCTGGACAACCTGCTCAAGGGCGCCGCGACACAGGTGCTGCAGAACCTCAACATTGCCTTCGGGTTCAACGAGCTCGACGGCATCGCGCCGTAGACGATCCGTCGACCCATCCGTCATCCAGGACACGACACATGACCGATCTGCTGTGGAGCAAGCCCGGCGTCGCCGTCGATGCATCGATCCAGGCATTCCTCGCCGGTGACGATGTGATGCTGGATCGCGAGTTCTTCCTGCACGACATCGCCGCCAGCCGCGCGCACGCTGAGGGCCTGCAGCGGATCGGCATCCTCACCAATGCCGAGCTCGATGCATTGGCGCGTGAACTCGCCGCGCTGGCAGACGACTTCAGCAGTGGCGCATTCGTCCTGGACGCGCGTTTCGAGGACGGCCATTCGGCGATCGAGGCACGATTGACCGAGCGGCTTGGCGATGTCGGTCGCAAGATCCACACTGGTCGCAGCCGCAACGACCAGGTGCTGGTCGCGACGCGGCTGTGGCTGAAGGACAAGCTGGCGCGGGTCGTGGCACTGTGCCGCGAGGTCGCCGACATCGCACTGTCGCGTGCGCAGGCGGAGGCCGGACTGCCCATGCCCGGGTACACGCACCTGCAACGCGCGGTCGTGTCGACGGCAGGCATGTGGTGGGCGGGCTGGGCGGAGGCCTACATCGACAACGCCGAACGCGCGGCGCGCACGCGTGACTGGATCGACGCCAATCCGCTGGGTACCGCGGCCGGACATGGCGTCAATCTTCCACTGGATCGCGAGCATTGCACCTTCGCATTGGGTTTCGGCCGCATGCAGGTGTCGCCGCCCTACGCGCAGCTGTCCCGCGGCAAGTTCGAGCTTGCTGCCCTGGAAGCGCTCGGCAGCGCGATGCTCGACCTGCGCCGCCTGGCCTGGGACCTGAGCCTGTTCACGACCGCGGAGTTCGGCTTCGTCACCTTGCCCGCGCAATACACCACCGGCAGCTCGATCATGCCCAACAAGCGCAACCCGGACGTGATTGAACTGATGCGCGGCACCTATGCGAGCGTGGCGGCGGCGCGGTGCGAGATCGAACAGTTGCTCTCGCTACCATCGGGCTACCACCGCGACCTGCAGGCCAGCAAGGGTGCGCTGGTGCACGGCTTTGGCAGGGGCCTTGCGGCGCTGGCGCTGCTTCCGGACCTGCTGCGCAACCTGGGGTGGAACGCGGAGCGGATGCGGGGCGCATTGGACCCCTCGCTGTTCGCCACCGACATCGCGGTCGACCTGGCACGCCAGGGCGTCCCGTTCCGCGATGCCTACCGCCAGGCCGCCGATCCCGCCAGCTGGACGCGCACGGACGCCCAGGCGAGCCTTGCGGCGCGCGTATCGCCCGGAGGCGCGGCGGACATGGGTCTGGACGTCTTGCGCGACAGATGGCGCGCTGGCGCAGGCAGCGATGCCGGCTGACAGGCGGAACCGATGGTCGGGGAGACAGGATTTGAACCTGCGACTTCTACGTCCCGAACGTAGCGCTCTACCAGGCTGAGCTACACCCCGACAGGTGAGCCCGGCATTTTAGGGACTTGGATGGGTTCGGGGCAAGTCCTGTCGACCGCCAGCCGGCCACGGCGGCGCCAGCCGCTACACTGTGCGGCCCGCGCCGCCCGGAGTTTTCCGCTTGATCAAGCCGCGTACCCCGCCCGGAGTCATGGAGTTGCTGCCACGCGAGCAGATCGCGTTCCAGCGCATGCTCGATGGCATTCGCCAGACCTTCGAGCGCTTTGGTTTCCTGCCGGTGGAAACCCCGGTCATGGAGCTGTCCGAGGTGCTGCTGACCAAATCCGGTGGCGAAACCGAGCGGCAGGTGTATTTCGTCCAATCCACCGGTGCCCTGGACAAGGCGGCTGAGCAGGCGGCTGGCGATGGCCGGCCGGAACTGGCGTTGCGCTTCGACCTGACGGTGCCGCTGGCGCGTTACGTGGCCGAACACGAACATGCACTCGCGTTTCCATTCCGGCGTTACCAGATGCAGCGCGTCTACCGTGGCGAGCGCGCGCAACGCGGTCGCTTCCGCGAGTTCTACCAGTGCGACATCGATGTCATCGGCAAGGACACGTTGTCGATCCGTTTCGATGCCGAGATACCGGCCGTGATCAGTGCGGTGTTCGAGCGCCTGGCGATCGGCGAGTTCACCATCCAGCTCAACCATCGCAAGTTGCTGCGCGGTTATTTCGAGGGCCTCGGCATCGATGAGGGCCAGCAGCAGTCCGCGGTCCTGCGCGAGCTCGACAAGCTCGACAAGCGCGGCGAGCAGGCGGTGCGCGCAACGCTGGCCGGCGACGGATTCGACATGCCCGCAGCGCGCATCGAGCGGCTGATGGCGTTCTCCCAGGTGCGTTCGAATGGTCATGCGGATGCGCTTGCGAAGCTTGACGCGCTCGGCGACGGCACGCCGTTGTTCGAGGAAGGTCGCAGCGAGTTGCGCGGGATCCTGCAGCAGTTGCGCGCCATGGGCGTGCCGGAGTCGCGTTATGCGCTCAACCTGTCGATCGCGCGCGGACTGGACTACTACACCGGCGTCGTCTACGAGACGACGCTCGATGCCTATCCGCAGATCGGCTCGATCTGCTCGGGCGGCCGCTACGACGATCTTGCCGGGCACTACACGCGCTCGAAGCTTCCCGGCGTTGGCATCTCCATCGGCCTGACGCGGCTGTTCTTCCAGTTGCGCGAGGCGGGCATCGTCGCCGCCGCGGAGAGCTCCGTCGACGTGCTCGTCGCGCTGCTCGACGACTCCGGGCTCGAACATGCCCTGGCCATGTCGCAGCGCCTGCGTGCGGCCGGGCTGAACGTGGAGACGCAGCTGGAGCCGCGCAAGCTCGCACGCCAACTGCAATACGCCGACCGCGCCGGTATCCGCTTCGTCGTGATCCGCGGCGATGACGAGGCCGCGCGTGGCGCGGTCGCGATTCGCGACCTGCGCCGCGGCGAGCAGTTCGACGTCGCCGAGGATGACCTCGCGGGGGCGCTGCGGGTCGAGCGTGAACAGCTGCGTGCGCTTCCCGAGGGCACGCGATGAGTGCCGCCATCAGCCTCGACGGACGTTCGCTGACGCGCCAACAACTCGTGGCAGTCGCGCGTGGTGCATCGGTCGAGCTGGACGCGCAGGCGCTGCTCGCGGTCGCACGCGCGGCGGATTTCCTCGCTGAACAAGTGCGGCGCGAGGAGCCGATCTACGGTGTTTCGACGGGGTTCGGCAGCAATGCCGACAAGCTGCTTGGCGGTCACGCCATGCGCGACACGGCCGTCAACGCGGCCGCGCCCGGGCGCTCGCTGCACGTGGAGCTGCAGCACAACCTCATCGTGACCCACGCCGTCTGCGTGGGTGAGCCGTTTCCGGCGCACGTGGTCCGTGCGATGTTGTGCATCCGCATCAACACGCTGCTGCGCGGGCATTCGGGGATCCGTGTTGGAACCTTGCAGGCACTGACGGCCCTGCTCAATGCCGGCATCGTGCCGGTCGTGCCGCAACTGGGATCGGTCGGTGCCTCGGGCGACCTGGCCCCATTGTCGCACCTGGCCATCGTCCTGATCGGTGGCGGCGAAGCTTTTTTCGCCGGCGAACGCATGCCTGGCGGACTTGCGCTGCAGCGTGCGGGGCTGCAGCCGATTGCGCTGTCGTACAAGGAAGGCCTGGCGCTGAACAACGGCACGGCGCAGATGCTCGCCACGGGCGTGCTCGCCGTGCAGCAGCTCGACGACCTGCTGGACACCGCCGACCTTGCGGCTGCAATGACGCTCGACGCATTCGCCGGCCGCCTGGGTGCATTCGCCGAGGCGGTGCATGACCTGCGCCCGCATCCGGGCCAGGTGCAGGTCGCGAAAAACCTGCGGGCGATGCTCGCCGATTCGACCCTGGCCGACATTCGTTACCACCTGGTGCCCCGCTTCCGGCAGTGGCAGCCAGGTAGCTGGGGCATGCTTTCCGACGGTGTGCTTCCCGGTGACACGCTGGCGTCCAGGCAGCCGTGCTTCGACATCGGCTGGGAATGGGTGCCGCTGGACCAGCGACATGGGCGCGACCGCTTCTACCAGCGATTCCTGCCGTTCCGGGGCGGCAAGAAGCACCAGCCGCAGGACAGCTACTCGTTGCGATGCGTGCCGCAGGTGCATGGCGCCGTGCGCGACGCGGTGGAGCAGGCCAAGCGGGTGCTGGATATCGAGCTCAATTCGGTCACGGACAATCCGCTGGTCTTCCCCGACTCCAATGCCGAGCACGTGGAGGAACAGGTGATTTCGGCCGGCCATTTCCATGGCATGCCGCTCGCCCTGGCGATGAGTTACCTCAAGGCTGCGATCCCCGTGCTCGCCTCGATCTCCGAACGTCGCCTCAACAAGCTGCTGGACCCGGCTACCAATGACGGATTGCCGCCATTTTTGATCGGCAACGAGGACGGCACCGAATCGGGTTACATGATCGTGCAGTACACCGCGGCCGCCATCGTCAACGACCTGGCCAGCCGCGCGATGCCGGCATCGGTGTATTCGATCCCGACCAGCGCCAACGCCGAGGATCACGTCTCGATGGGTGCCAACGAGGCGCGACACGCGCTGGCGATGGCCGATGACCTGGCCAAGGTGCTGGCGCTGGAGCTCTACACCGCCGCGCAGGCGCTGGACCTGCGCAGCGACATGATCACCGCTGCCCGCGAGCTTGCGCGCAACTGCGACGCGATGGCATTGGCCGGCAAGGTGCAGTGCGGTCCGCGAACCGATAGCCCGGATCACGGGCAATTCGTCGCGGAGGTCGAGAAGCTGCGCGGTGAACTCTCCGCCGCCCCGGCATTCCGGCCGGGCAGGGCGGTGGCCGCCGCGCACGCCAGGATCCGCGAATCGATTGCATTCCTGGACCGTGATCGCGCGCTGGATGGCGAGGTCGCAGCCGCAGTGCGCATGGTTGAGGACGGATCCATCCTCGCCGCGGCGCGGGCCGCGTTGCCCAGGCCATAACAAGTCCCGCTGGCGTCGACACGCGCCAGCCTTTCAACGTTTCCCGAGCGCCCGTTCATGCTGGCTGTTGACTGGCTCCCCTCTGCCGGTTTAATGTAATAGCACGTTATTACATTGGTTGACAGATCATGAAGCAGCGCCTGCAAGCAGTGCCCCAGCCAGAAGCCGAGGAAAGCCTCGATTCGCTGGCGCGCGCACTCGCCGCCTTGACCCGGCCTGGCGACGTGCGCGCCTTCCTCGAGGACCTGTGCACACCGGCCGAGCTCGAGTCGATGTCCGATCGCTGGAAGGTCGTTCCCCTGCTGCTGGATGACGTGCCTTATCGCGAAATCCACGACCGCACCCTGGTCAGCGTCACCACCATCGGGCGCGTCGCGCGCACGCTCGAACGCGGTGCCGGCGGCTATGACGCGGCCGTTCGCCGGCTGCGCCGGGGTGGCGCGGGACGGCAGGGCCGCACATGAGTGCCACTCCCGCTGCTGCAGCGCGTGATCGCCTGCGCATTGCCATCCAGAAGAGCGGCCGCCTGAGTGAACCGGCGCGCGCCCTGCTTGCGTCATGCGGGCTCAGTTGGCGCGAAAGCCGCGATCGGCTGTTCTGTTATGGCGAATCCTTGCCGGTGGACCTGTTGCTGGTTCGCGACGACGACATCCCGGGGCTGATCGCCGACGGCGTCTGCGACCTGGGAATCGTCGGTCGAAACGTTCTTCTCGAACAGGCCGGGGAACGCGCCCTCGACGGCCGCGCCGCGGCCTATCGCGAATGGCGGGCACTGGGCTTCGGGGCCTGTCGCCTGATGCTCGCCGTCCCCTCGGCGTGGGAATGGGATACGCCAGCGCAGCTGGATGGCCGACGCATCGCGACGAGCTACCCTGCGCTGCTGACCCAATGGCTGGGCGAGCGCGAGATCCAGGCCGATGTGGTGACGCTGTCCGGATCTGTCGAGATCGCGCCGCGCCTGGGCAAGGCCGATGCCATCTGTGACCTGGTGTCCAGTGGCGGCACGCTCGCAGCGAACCAGCTCAAGCCGGTCGAGACCTTGTTGCAAAGCGAGGCCGTGCTTGCTGGGCCAGCGGCTGGATTCGACGACGCGCGTGCGGACCTGGTCGCGTTGTTGCTGCGCCGACTGGACGGCGTGCTGCACTGGAAGGACAGCCGGCTGCTGATGTTCCAGGCCAGCCGGAAGGCCATGCCCGACCTTCTCAGGTTGCTGCCCGACGCCGAAGCCCCGACTGTCACCAGCATCGACGGCAGCGAAGCCGTATCGCTCCAGGCGCTGTGTCGCGGCGACCTGACATGGCAACGGCTCGAGGATCTCAAGCGCGCAGGGGCGAACGGGCTGCTGGTACTGCCGGTCGAGAGGATGCTGGCATGAACATGCCGGCATCAGCCGGGTTGCGTCGCGTGCAGTGGTCGCGACTCGATGCCAATGCACGACGGCTTGCCCTGCAGCGGCCGGTTCGCCAGGTCGAAGGCGGCCTGGTCGCGGCCGTGACGTCGATCCTCGAGGACGTGCGCCGCAATGGCGATGCCGCCATACGGGAATACGGCCGCCGATTCGATGGAGTGGATTTGGCCTCGTGCGTCGTCGGGACTGACGCGATGTCGCAGGCGAGCGGCATTTCCCCAATGTTGAAGGACGCGATCGCCGATGCCGCTGCACGCATCGACCTCTACCATCGCGCCGGCGTGATGCAGCCATATGCGGTGGACACGGCCGATGGCGTTCGCTGTGAGCGCATCATGCGTCCCATTGCGCGCGTGGGCCTGTACGTGCCAGCGGGAAGCGCACCGCTTCCGTCAACCGCGTTGATGCTGGGAATTCCGGCCCGCATCGCCGGTTGTGCCGACATGGTGTTGTGTACGCCCCCACGGGCCGATGGCAGCGCGGATCCAACCGTGCTCCATGCGGCGCAACTGTGTGGCATCACCCAGGTCTTCACGATCGGTGGTGCGCAGGCGATTGCGGCAATGGCGTACGGAACCGACACCGTGCCGCGCTGCGACAAGCTGTTCGGCCCGGGTAATGCCTTCGTCACCGAGGCCAAGCGGCAGGTGTCGATGCAGCAGGGTGGGCCGGCGATCGACATGCCGGCCGGGCCTTCGGAGGTACTGGTTGTCGCGGACGCCGGGGCCAACCCGGCATTCGTGGCATCGGATCTGCTGTCGCAGGCCGAGCATGGAACCGACTCACAGGTGCTCCTGTTGTCGGACGATGACGCATTGCTCGATGCCGTGGACGCGGCACTGGCCACGCAGGTAGCCAGCCTGCCTCGCAAGGACACGGCCCTGCGTGCATTGGCTGGATCGCTTGCCATCCGTGTCGCGTCCATCGACGAGGCGATCGCCATCAGCAATGCCTATGCCCCGGAGCATCTGATCCTGGCCTTGCGGCGCCCGCGCGCGGTGCTCGACCAGGTGCTGGCCGCGGGGTCGATCTTCCTCGGCGACTGGGCACCCGAAGCCCTGGGCGACTACTGCAGCGGCACCAACCACGTGTTGCCGACCGGGGGGGCGGCGCGTGCCGTGAGTGGATTGTCCGTGGCGAGTTTCCAGAACGCGATCAGCGTGCAGGCCGTCGACCGGACCGGCGTGCAACGCATCGGACCGGCCGCGGTGGAGATTGCACGGTCGGAGGGGCTCGAAGCGCACGCGCGCGCCGTCACCCTGCGGATGGAAGCGGCATGAGCGCTGTGCAGGGCCTGCTGCGCGCCGATCTTCGTGACTTCGCCGGTTACCGCTCCGCGCGCAGTGAAGCAGTGGATGGCGAGGTGTGGCTCAACGCCAACGAATCCGCACGCGCCAGCGCAATCGATGCCGGCGGCAAGCTGCGTCGCTATCCCCAGCCGCAGCCGACCGCCCTGCGCACGTCACTGGCGCAGCTGTATGGATGCGATCCCGCGCAACTGTTGATTGGTCGTGGCAGCGACGAGGCAATCGACCTGCTGGTCCGGGCGATCTGCAGGCCGGGCCAGGATGCGGTGCTGGTGACGCCGCCTGTTTTCGGCATGTATGCCGTGTGCGCGCGACTCCACGGAGCACGGGTGCTGGAAGTGCCATTGCTGGACGACGGGGCTGACTTCCGGATCGATGCGGCGTCGGTCGCTGCAATCGCCCGATCAAGCAAGGCGAAAATCGTCTTCCTCTGCTCACCGGGGAATCCCGCCGGCGGGGTATTGCCGGCGGCCGAGGCCATCAGGTTGGCAACCGAGCTGGAAGGCATCGCCCTCGTCGTCGTCGACGAGGCCTACATCGAGTTCGCGACCGCGCCGTCGCTGGTGCCGCTGGTGTCCTCGCGACCCAATCTTGCGGTGCTGCGCACGCTCTCCAAGGCCCATGCACTCGCAGGGATCCGCCTTGGCTGCCTGATCGCCCATCCCGACATCATTGCCGCCTTGCGGCGCTGCCAAGCGCCCTATCCGATTGCGCAGCCCAGCGCAGAAGCTGCGTTGCGGGCACTGTCGCCGCAGGCGCTCGCACTGACCGCCCAAGCGGTCGATGCGACCTGCGTGGAGCGTGGGGCATTGCGTAACGCATTGGCGAGGCTTACCCACGTATCGCGGGTGTATCCGTCGCAGGCGAATTTCCTGCTGGTGCGATTCGACGACGCCGCCGCGGCGATGCAGCGCCTGCTCGACGCTGGCATCGTCGTGCGTGACATGCGTCATCTGCCGCAACTGGGCGATGCGCTGCGGATTTCCATCGGCACCACGGAGCAGAACGCGCGCGTGATCGCGAGCCTGCAAGCGTCGGTTCCGGCATGAGCACCGACCTGAGTCCGATCCTGTTCATCGATCGCGATGGCACCCTGATCGCGGAGCCCGATGATTTCCAGATCGACAGCTACGCCAAGCTGGCCTTCGTCGACGGCGTGATCCCGGCCTTGTTGCGCATCCGCCAGGCCGGTTACCGGATGGTCGTGGTCAGCAACCAGGACGGGCTGGGCAGCCCGGCATTTCCCCAGGACGCCTTCGACGGCCCGCACCGGTTGATGCTGCAGGTGCTGGCGAGCCAGGGGATCTCGTTCGACGAGATCCTGATCGACGGCAGCCTGCCCGCCGACAACAGCCCCACACGCAAGCCGGGGTTGGGGATGGTGCTGCACCTGCTGGCCGATCGCAGCATCGACTGGGCGCGGTCGGCAGTGATTGGCGATCGCGAGACCGACGTGCTCTTCGCCAAGAACCTCGGGGTGCGCGCATTCCAGCTGCGCACGCGGCAGTTCGGCGGGCAATGGGATTGGGCATCGATCGCGCATGTCCTCGTCGATGGCCCGCGCGTGGCGTCGGTGCAGCGGGCGACGGCCGAAACCCGCGTCGCAGTCTCCGTCGACCTCGATCGGATCGCCGCCCCGCAGGTGTCGACGGGTCTTGGTTTCTTCGACCACATGCTGGAACAGCTGGGCAAGCATGGCGGCTTTGCGCTGGACCTGCGATGCCAGGGCGATCTTGGCGTCGACGAACACCACACCGTCGAGGACAGCGCGCTTGCCCTCGGGCAGGCGTTGCGCGAAGCGCTGGCAGGCAAGCGTGGTGCGGCGCGCTACGGATTCACATTGCCGATGGACGAGTGCCTCGCGTCCGCTGCGCTGGACCTGTCCGGTCGTGCGGGCTTCTTCTTCAAAGGGGCCTTCTCACGGGAACGCGTCGGCCAGCTGCCGACTGAACTGGTACCGCATTTTTTTCGTTCGCTCTGCGATGCAGCGGGCTTCAACCTGCACCTGCAGGTGGACGGCGACAATGACCATCACAAGATCGAGGCCTGCTTCAAGGTCGTCGCCCGTGCACTGCGCCAGGCGGTCCAACGCGAGGGCAGCGAGATCCCGAGTACGAAGGGGTCACTGTGATGGACGTGGCGGTGATCGACGCGGGAGGCGCGAACCTGGGATCGGTTCGCTACGCACTCGAGCGGCTGGGTGCGACGCCGCGGATCGTGCGCGATGCCGATGAGTTGCCAGGCGCATCGCGCGTCATCCTGCCGGGTGTCGGTGCCGCGCCGCCGGCGATGGCGGCCTTGCAGTCACGTGGACTGGATGACGCCATCCGCGCCCTGGATGTTCCACTACTGGGGATCTGCCTGGGCATGCAATTGTTGTTCGACACGTCCGCTGAAGGCGATGTGGCATGCCTGGGACTGTTGCCAGGGCGGATCCGGCGCATGGTCGGCGGTGCCGGCGCGCGCGTTCCGCACATGGGCTGGAACACGCTCCAGGACATCGACCGCCAGTGCGGCCTGCTCGCCGGCATCGACGATGGAGAGCAGGTGTACTTCGTCCACGGGTACGCCGCAGCGGTGACGTCGGATTGCGTCGCCAGCAGCGATCATGGCGGCCGTTTTGCCGCCGCGGTGCAACGCGGCAGTGTCCTGGGCGTGCAGTTCCATCCGGAGCGATCGGGTTCGTCGGGTTCGCGCGTGCTCGCCAACTTCCTGGCGGTGCTGCCATGACGTTCACCGTCTATCCCGCCATCGATGTGCGTGGCGGTCGGGTGGTGCGCCTGCGCCAGGGCGACTATGCGCGGGAAACCCGTTACGACGACGCGCCGCTGCGCTGGCTGCAGCGTTATGCGGCGCAAGGAGCGGGCTGGGCGCACCTGGTCGACCTGGATGCCGCACGGGAAGGTGGATACGCACTGTCGTCGCTCCTGCGCGAGGTGAAGCGCACGACGAGCCTGCGGGTGCAGACAGGCGGCGGTGTTCGCAGCGCCGATGACGTGGAGCGACTGTTCGATGCGGGTGCGGACCGGGTTGTCGTCGGTTCGCTGGCCGTGGACCAGCCCGACCAGGTTGCATCGTGGCTGCTGCGTTTCGGCGGTGAGCGGCTGACGCTCGCGCTGGACGCCCGCTGCAATCCGTCCGGTGAGTGGGTTCCCTGCGCGCATGGCTGGACGCGTGACGGCACGCAATCAATGGAGTGGCTGGTCCGCTTCCATGCAGGCCATGGCCTGCGTCACCTGCTGAGCACCGACATTGCGAGTGACGGCATGTTGTCCGGTCCCAACGTCTCCCTCTACGAAAGCCTGGTGCGCTGGGCTCCGGATGTCGATGTGCAGGCTTCCGGCGGGGCGAATGCCGTGGCCGACATCGATCGGGTGCGTGCGCTCGGCTGCAGCGGGATCGTGCTGGGCAGGTCGTTGCTGGAAGGCCGGATCGACCTCGCGCAGGCGCTGGCATGTTGAGCCGCCGCATCATCGCCTGCCTGGATGTGGCCGGAGGCCGGGTCGTCAAGGGCGTGCGCTTTCGCGACCATGTGGACATGGGCGATTGCGTCGAGCTTGCGCTGCGCTATCGCGACCAGGGTGCCGACGAACTGGTGTTCTACGACATCGGCGCCAGCCCGCAGGGACGCGCCGTCGACCCGGCGTGGGTGGGGCGCGTGGCGCGCGTGCTGGACATTCCATTCTGCGTCGCCGGGGGCATCCGCGGCGTCGGCGAGGCGCGCGCCGTGCTGAATGCCGGTGCCGACAAGGTGTCCATCAACACGCCTGCCATCGAACGTCCCGCATTGATCGCGGAGCTTGCCGACGCGTTCGGTACCCAGTGCGTCGTCGTTGGCATCGACAGCCGCTGCGATGCCGACGGCGAGTGGCGCGTTCGCGCCTACTCTGGAGATCCCGACGCCATGCAGTCGCCACCGATCCGGACGCTGGACTGGGTGCGCGAGGCGCAGGAGCGTGGCGCGGGCGAGATCGTGCTGAACTGCATGGACAGCGATGGGGTGCGTCGCGGTTATGACACACGCCAGTTGCGTGCGGTCCGCGACATCTGCGAGCTGCCGTTGGTGGCATCGGGCGGCGCTGGCGAGGCAGCGCATTTCGCCGATGTCTTCATCAAGGCCGACGTCGACGCCGCATTGGCGGCGAGCGTGTTCCATTCGGGCCAGCTGACCATACCGGCGCTCAAACGCAGCCTCCGGGAACAGGGGATCCAGGTGCGGCATGCTGCCTGACGACCTCGACTCCCTGGCGTGGCAGGACCACGACGGACTCTTGCCGGCCGTCGTGCAGGACGCGGCGACCTTGCGCGTGCTGATGCTCGGTTACATGGACGCATCCGCGTTGCAGGCGACCCTCGACAGCGGCCGCGTCACGTTTTTCAGCCGCAGCCGCCAGCGCCTGTGGACCAAGGGCGAGACCTCCGGGAATTTCCTTGGGTTGGTTTCGATCCACACCGATTGCGACTCCGATGCGTTGCTGGTGCTGGCCAGGCCTGCGGGTCCGACCTGTCACCTGGATCGCGCCAGTTGCTTCGGTCCCGCGCCCTCCAACCCGCTGGCCGACCTCGACCGGCTGCTCGAGCAACGCCATCGTGAGCGGCCGTCGGGCAGTTACACGTCGAGCCTGTTCGACGCGGGTGTCCGCGCGATCGCGCAGAAGGTCGGCGAGGAAGCGGTGGAGACCGCGCTGGCTTCCGTCGTCCAGGATGACGACGCATTGCTGGGGGAATCGGCCGATCTGCTCTACCACCTGGGCGTGCTGCTGCGCGCCCGTGGA